>CAJXPP010000055.1 GCA_913058195.1 uncultured Gammaproteobacteria bacterium
GAGATCATGCCTAGTCTCGTGGGCTCGGAGATGTGTATAAGAGACAGGCTAGTGGTTATCTAAGCCATGGCACTTAATACGGGTATTGCTCAAACATCGGTTGATTTTAAAGGCCTTGCTGAACTGCGACGTTCAGCAACGGCAGATAAAACTGATCAAGAAACCATAAAGCAGGTTGCTGCCCAGTTTGAATCTTTATTTACTGGAATGATGTTGAAAAGCATGCGTCAAGCTAGTTTGGTTGAAGGTATGTTTGATAGCTCTCAAAGTGATATGTATCGCGACATGTCTGATCAGCAATTGGCGATGGATTTATCATCAAAAGGTGGTTTAGGTTTACAAAATGCCATTATTCGACAATTAGGTGGAAAGCCTGATAATGAACCGAAGAGTTATAGTGGCGACTCTGCCAGTAATATTGATACTGTGAAATTTAGGCCTGCATTGCACGTTATGACTAACCCTGCACTATTGCAGCAAGCGATCAGTACGGTGCCAAAACAATCTGTTTCACAAGTCAATAAACACAGTGAGCTAGTCTTCGATTCACCAGAAAGCTTCGTGCAACAACTGCTGCCTATGGCCAAACAAGCAGCTGATAAATTGGGTGTATCTCCTGATGTTATTTTAGCTCAAGCAGCTTTAGAAACAGGCTGGGGTAAGCATGTGATTAAAAGTGCTGACGGTCAATCGAGTAATAACTTATTTAATATTAAAGCGGATAAACGCTGGCAAGGTGATTCAGCTGCAACAGGTACGATTGAATATCGTGATGGTGTTGCAGTTAGAGAACAAGCTAAATTCAGATCATATGAATCATACCAAGATAGCTTTAATGACTACGTCGATTTTTTACAAACGCAACCTCGCTATCAAGATGCTTTAAAACAAACACATACTCCAGAAGAATTTATTGAGGGACTTCATAAAGCAGGTTATGCAACTGATCCAGCCTATGCCGACAAGATTAAGAAAATTATGAACAGTTCTACAGTGGCACAATTCTCGCAACAGTTGAAGCATTCATGAATATCGTCGATAAATTGACGGATAGAGGGCTTTAAAATGAGCATGCTAAATATTGGTACATCGGCGTTAACAACGTCGCAAGCTGCGTTATCTACAACTAGTCATAATATTGCGAATGTTAATACAGATGGTTATAACCGTCAAAGAGTAGAACAAGCAACGCGTATACCTAACGCTACAGGGGGCGAGTTTTTTGGTTCTGGAGTTCAAGTTGATAGCGTTCAACGGATATTTAATTCTTTTTTATCAGAACAGGTTCGCACCTTTACTTCTCAGGAGCGACAGTTAGATACCTTTTCAAGTTTTGCAAGGCAGGTAGATGATTTATTAGGTTCGCCTCAGCTGTCATTAAGTGCGGGGCTTCAAGGTTTTTTTGATGCTGTGCAGAGCTTAGCTGATGATCCTACTTCTACTCCTGCAAGACAAATTATGTTGACGGAAGCGGACACTTTGGCAAAACGCTTTAACACGCTTGACACGCAGTTAGATGCTTATAACCGGCAAGTTAATTTAGGCCTGGAATCATCAGTAGATGATATTAACTTATTGTCAAAAGGTATTGCCGAACTTAACCAAGTCATTATTGAAGCATCAGGAAGTACCAATGCAAGCCCAAATGATTTATTGGATCAACGTGATCAATTAATAAATCAACTTTCATCGTTAGTATCGGTATCAGTTATTAAGGAAGCAAATGGTGCCCAGAGTGTGTTTATTGGTAATGGACAAGCATTAGTTGTAGGCACTAGCTTTGCTAGTTTAGATACAATTCCTAACCCAACAGATACCACGCGATTAGAAGTGACCTATGGTTCAGGTGGAATAAACATTTCATCTCAAATTACTGGTGGACAATTGGGAGGGCTATTGTCTGTTCGCCAAGATGTGATTGATCCTGCTAGAACAGAGATAGATGCTTTAGCTGCTGGAATGGTCACGACTATTAATGCTCAGCATGCAGTTGGTATAACATTAGATGGTAATGCTGGCGGAAACTTCTTTGAGCCGACAGGTACGCCTGCACCAGATGCTGGGAATATTAGGTTAGCCATAACAGATCCTAGGGATATTGCTGTCGCTTCAGCGATTGCGACCACTACCTCGGCAGCAAATACAGGAACAGCAGCAATAGCACTTAATAGTGTTGATGGTTCAGCTGTGGGCTTTAATGCATTGACTGCATTGAATACACCTCTCACATTTAGCTTTAATGCTGTTGCAAAAACATATACTGTTAGTTATGCGGGTGATACAGCAACGATTAGCTATGACCCCGCTACTGATAGTGGTAAATCAATAGATTTATCGGCATTAGGCGCACCACACACTGACTTTACTGGCGCAACTAAGCCACCCTTAACCATTACTTTGTCAGGCGTACCTGCAGATACCGATAGCTTTACTATGACGAATAGTGCTAGCGGTGGCTTTACTTCGGTAGGTGATAATCGTAACGCGTTAGCTTTGGCTGAACTACAAGTAACAAAAGTATTAAATGGTGGCACAGAATCATTTGGTGACTCCTATGGGATATTAGTAGCGAATGTGGCTACGCGAACGCATCAAGCAGATGTGGGTCAACAAACGCAACAAGGACTATTAGACCAAACTAATGCACGTTACCAGTCTGTATCAGGCGTTAATATTGATGAAGAAGCAGCAGACTTAATTAAATATCAGCAGGCATATCAAGCGGCATCACAAATTATTACCGTATCAAATACAATATTTAATTCTTTGATTAATGCCTTTTAAGAGGAGCTGAGCATGCGAGTTTCAACATCACAAATATTTGACCAAGGACTGACTGCAATGCTTAATAAGCAGACAGAACTTAGTAAAACACAGTTACAGATCTCTACTGGTAAGAAGATTTTAAATCCTTCAGATGATCCGGCTGCCTCAGTACAAATATTAAATCTACAACGAGAATTTAGTTTAACTGAGCAGTACCTTGATAATGCGACTAAAGCTGAAAATAAACAGGTGATTGAAGAAGGCGTACTGAGTAGTGCAACAGATATTTTGCAACGGATTAGAGAAATTGCTATCCAAGGCTTATCAGATACCAATGGGCCAGATCAGCGAAAGGCTCTTGCAGGGGAAATGAATCAATTAAACGAACAATTGTTATTGCTATCTAATTCAAAAGACTCAAATGGGGATTATTTGTTCTCGGGCTTTCAAACTAATACACCGCCATATGAAACTATTAATGGCGCGTATCAAGGTGATGAAGGCCAGCGCAGTATGAAAATAGGCGCTGGGGTGACTATTGAAACAAACGATCCGGGTAATATTGTTTTTGAATCTCGTCATATAGCAACGACATCAACTAAAATAGCGGGTTCTGCTGATAGTAATATTGCTATTTCAAGCGGTAATGGAACAGAGTTGAGTACAGCTATCACTTTCACATTTAATGCTGCCATTGCGCCATCAGGTGGTTACGATGTGAATGGTGGGCCTACAACGATCCCTTATACAGCTGCAGAAGCAGGGCTTAATATTGATTTAAATGCACTTGACCCATCATTACCTAAAGTGAGTGTAACTTTTACAGGCACACCAAGTGCAACAGATAGTTTTTCGGTTGGAACAAGCTCTTCTGTTCAGACAATGTTCAATACGATTGATCAGTTTGTTAAAGCATTAGAAGCCGATCAGGTCGGTGCTAATAACGGACCAAATAACAGTGATTTTTTGATTAATATTGATGCCTCTATGGATAGTGTATTGAACGCTCAGGCAAAAATAGGTGCCCGAGTAAATTCAATTGACTACCAGCGCGACATTAATGACGGCCTATCTTTTAGTAATGAAAAAATATTATCTGAGATAAGAGATTTAGATTATGCAGAAGCAGTGTCGAGATTATCACTTCAAATGACAGCCTTACAAGCGGCACAACAGACATTTACACGAGTACAAGGACTATCGTTATTTAACTTTTTATGACAAACTCTTGTGATAAATAGTCCTACATAATTTAAAGAGTCATATATGAAAGCAGTTATCTTGGCTGGTGGTCTTGGCACACGAATTAGTGAAGAAACGATTGTAAAACCTAAACCTATGATAGAGGTAGGCGGAAAGCCTATTTTGTGGCATATTCTCAAGCTTTATTCTAGTTATGGTGTCAATGAATTCATTATTTGTTGTGGCTATAAAGGCTATTTAATTAAAGAATATTTCTCCAATTATTTTCTACATATGTCTGATGTGACTTTTGATATGCAAAATAATGAGATGCATGTGCATGAAAACCATGCCGAACCATGGAAAGTCACCTTAGTAAATACAGGTGAAGAGAGTATGACCGGTGGACGTTTAAAGCGTGTAGCTGATTATATTAAAGATGAAGAATGCTTTTGCATGACTTATGGTGATGGTGTTGGTGATGTGGATATTGCTGCCAGTATTGCTTTTCACCGCCAACAAAATACCCTAGCAACGGTGACAGCAACCCATCCTCAAGCTAAGTTTGGTGCATTACAGATTGAGGGGGATAGAGTTTCTTCATTCCAAGAAAAGCCGACTGGTGATGGCGGTATAGTGAGCGGAGGGTTCTTTGTCCTATCTCCAAAAGTACTTGATTATATTGATAATGATCAGTCTAGTTGGGAACACACACCTCTTGAGCGTTTAGCGAGCGAAGGTCAATTAGCCGTTTTCAGGCATGAAGGTTTTTGGCAGCCAATGGATACATTACGCGATAAACAATATTTAGAGCGACTTTGGGCAACAGGTAATGCGCCATGGAAAAACTGGTGATCGACGCTCAATTTTGGCAAGGTAAGAAAGTTCTTATAACGGGGCACACTGGGTTTAAAGGCAGTTGGTTATCATTATGGTTACAGAGTTTAGGTGCTGATGTTTTAGGTTTATCACTGGAGCCAGAGAGCAAGCCCAACTTATACCAACAAGCGAAGGTTGAAGTAGGAATGACTTCAATCATTGGTAATATATGTGATCTTGATCTAGTCAAGAATAGTGTCCAGCAATTTCAGCCAGAAATAATCTTTCATTTAGCTGCTCAAGCACTGGTGAGAGAGTCATATAACGATCCGGTTGAAACGTATCAAACGAATGTAATGGGTACAATGAACGTGCTTGAAGCCATTCGGGAGTGTGGCAATGTCAAAGCTGCGGTTATGGTTACAACGGATAAATGTTATGACAATAAAGAATGGCTATGGCCTTATCGTGAAAATGATCGGTTAGGAGGGCATGATCCCTATAGCAGCAGTAAAGCCTGTGCTGAAATATTAATTGATTCATATCGACGATCTTTCTTTACTGGTGCTGAATCAACCTCCATTGCTTCAGTTCGAGCTGGAAATGTGATCGGTGGTGGTGATTGGGCTAAAGATCGCTTAATTCCTGATATTGTGTCTGCGTATAATATGCAGCAAATATTGATGATTAGATACCCAAGTGCTATTCGGCCTTGGCAACATGTTTTAGAACCTTTACATGGCTATTTAAGTTTGGCAGAAAAACTTTATGAAGATAGTCATTCTGACTATGCTCAAGCATGGAATTTTGGTCCACTGAGTGAAAGTGTAAAGTCAGTTAGTTGGATAGCCGACTATTTTTCCCAACGATGGAAAGCGTTTAATTGGCAAGTCGATGGAAATGAGCAACTTCATGAAGCGACTATTCTTAAACTTGATTGTACCAAAGCACATGAACAGCTAGCTTGGTATCCAAAGTGGACAATAGAACAAGCATTAGAAAAGATAATAAGCTGGACGGAACGTTTTAATGATAATGAAGATATGAAGCAGGTTTGTCTTCAACAAATAGAACAGTTCATGAGTGAAAAAGTATAAATAACAGAGTGGGAGTGAATGAATAATCTCACTTATAGGCAATGAGAGAAAGGTATTTGATGTGACGAATGAGTTAGATTTAGGTGATGTGTGTAATGTTACGCTTTTTGAAAAAAGCGGGCAGAAATCACAATTAGCACTCGTCTTATCAAAAGCTGATGACGATGGTGAAATCGACTTCGTGTTTCTTTCTCCTCAATCGAAAAATTCATTAGATGAAGTAGCGTTAGCGCCCAATGACTTTGTCGAAAGTAGTATTGAAACCAAGCTTAATTTAAATTTAGCTAAGCAATATAAATTACACTTAGATACGGTTAGCGAGCAAGTTACTAAATTAACTGTTGCAGCATTAGAACGTGTATTAAGACAAAAGGTAATTCGATCCGTTGCACTTTATAGTGACGAAAAGTTTAAACCTAAAGGTTTTACTCAAGGGCAGAGTAGCATTGCAGTATCAGGCAAAGTGGTTGAAGGAAGAGAGTTAGAGTATTTAGTTCAAGCATCTTTAGATGGCTGGTTAACTACTGGCCGATTTAATACGCAATTTGAGCAGCAACTTGCCGACTATTTAAACGTAAAGCATGTGCTGACAACTAACTCTGGTTCATCCGCTAACCTACTCGCTTTGACAGCGCTGACATCACCAAAGCTTGGCGATCGAGCATTACAAAAAGGTGATGAAGTCATTACTGTTGCTGCTGGGTTTCCTACTACGGTAAATCCAATACTGCAGAATGATTTAGTCCCTGTTTTTGTTGATATTTCACTGCCGTCTTATAATGTTGATGTTAGTCAACTTGAAGCGGCACTTTCTTCAAAAACCAAAGCCATTATGATGGCGCACACCTTAGGTAATACGTTCAATTTAGATAAAGTGATTAGTTTTGCTAGAAAACACAATCTTTGGATTATTGAAGATTGCTGTGATGCTCTGGGTACAACCTATACACCAACTATTGAATTAATAGACACACGAGGTAAAGTCATTCCTGCCAATGAGTCGCGACATGTTGGTACGTTTGGTGATATTGCAACATTGAGTTTTTATCCCGCACACCATATTACGATGGGAGAAGGTGGGGCACTCTATACCAATAACGGCCAATTAAAGTTATTGATTGAGTCTTTTCGTGATTGGGGCCGTGACTGTTTCTGCCAACCGGGTCATGATAATACCTGCAAAAAACGCTTTGGCTATCAATTAGGTGAGTTACCGTGCGGCTATGACCATAAATACACTTATTCACATATTGGCTATAACTTAAAGATTACTGATATGCAGGCTGCTGTAGCTGTTGCTCAAATGGAGCGATTGCCAGCGTTTATTAAAACAAGACGTGCAAATTTCAAACGCTTGCATACTGGTTTGTCCCCTTTAACAGAATATTTAATATTACCAGAAGCAGAGGCAAACTCATCTCCATCTTGGTTTGGCTTTGCTATTACTTTAAAACAAGATAAACGAAATGAACTCATTCAGTTTCTAGAATCAAGAAAAATCGCTAGTCGATTATTGTTTGGTGGTAACTTGACCAAACAACCTTATTTCTTAGAGCAAAATTACCGTGTAGTAGGTAATTTAGGTAATACTGACAAAGTAATGAATCGTACGCTTTGGTTAGGCGTTTTTCCGGGGCTTAGTGAAGAGATGATTGACTATATGATACAGTCTGTAACAGAATTTTTTGGCAAAACACAATGACAATAAATAGCGATTTATATAACAACTTATTTGTACTTGAATTAGCAAATAACCATCAAGGCTCTATAAAGCATGGCATTGAAGTTATAAAAAAAATGAAAGCAGTATGTGATGACTTTCCCTTCCAGTTTGCCTTTAAGTTGCAATATCGGAATTTAAAGACCTTTATCCATCCTGATTATAAAGACCGACAAGATATTAAGTACGTTAAACGGTTCCGTGATACTGAGTTGAACGAGCAACAATTATTGTCACTTAAACAAGCGGTTGATGATGCAGGCTTTATTTCGATGTGCACGCCTTTTGATGAAGAATCAGTGACATGGATTGAAGAACATGGCTTTCAAATATTAAAAATCGCCTCATGTTCATTAACTGATTGGCCCCTATTAGAGCGTATTGCTCAATCATCATTACCATTAGTTGCTTCAACAGCGGGCGCTACATTGGATGAAATAGAAAAGGTGGTGCAGTTCTTTCAACACCGAGGTAAATCGCTTGCCGTTATGCATTGTGTGGGTGAATACCCTACACCAAGAGAACGTTTACAATTAGGCCAAATTGCCTTATTGAAAAAAACATTTCCTGAGATCGCTATTGGTTATTCAACTCACGAAGAGCCTAATGAAACTGAAGCTGTGAAAATGGCCATTGCACTAGGAGCTCAGTTATTTGAAAAACATGTGGGTGTGGGCGAGTTAAATGGTTATTCAGCAAACCCTGAACAAGTACGTGCTTGGCTAACTTCTGCACAACAGGGCTTTGAGTTATTAGGGCTTACTCAGCAACGAGTTGAAGTGACAGAGAAAGAAATCGCAACACTGAACTCATTACGTCGCGGTGTATTTGCAAAGCGTGACTTAGTGGCGGGAGAAATATTGCAACCGGATGATTATTTCTTGGCTATTCCCAGTCAAGAAGAGCAGTTATTAGCCAATGACTTATCAAAATACAGTCAATATATAGTTAAAGAAAATATTGCAGTAAACGAGTCGGTATTATTTTCTGCACTAGATAGTTCCGATATTCGTCCCGCAGTACAAGCTATTCTTGGACAAGTAAGTACCTTATTAAAAGAAGCGAAAGTGGTTATTGCCGATGGTGCACAATGCCAAATCTCACATCACGATGGTATTGATAATTTTGCCCAAACAGGTGCAACACTTATTGACATAATTAACCGAGAATACTGCAAAAAAATCATTATTATGCTGCCGGGGCAAAGCCATCCGATGCATTTTCATGCTAAAAAAGAAGAAACCTTTAATATTCTAAGTGGCGAACTAGAGTTAAGCCTTAAAGGCGAAGTTAAAAAACTGTCTGCAGGAGAAATGGTGACGGTTGATCGAGGTGATAAGCATAGCTTTAGCAGTCAAACAGGTGTGGTGTTTGAGGAGATTTCAACCACTGATCATCAAGGTGACTCCTATTATGATGACGACCGAATTAATAACAGTCATAATAGAAAAACACCATTATTATTCCGTTCAGAGTGGCTGGAAGTAGAATGGTAATGAAACAACGTGTAGCTGATTATATCTTCTCAACCATTGCTGACTTAGGCGTTAAAGATGTGTTCTTATTGCCTGGCGGAGGGGCGATGCATTTGGTTGATGCTTTAGGCCAAAATAAAGATTTACGCTTTATTCCAACCCATCATGAGCAAGCTGCCGCAATAGCAGCTGAAGCCTATGCGAGAGTGAATGAAAAAATAGGTGTGGCCTTAGTCACAACGGGTCCAGGCGCTTTGAATACTTTAACCGCAGTGGCAGGTGCTTGGATTGAATCTGTGCCATTACTGATTATTTCAGGTCAAGTAAAACGTGCCGATATGAAAGCTGATTCAGGCGTTAGGCAAATGGGGCCACAAGAAGTTGATATTGTGTCAATGGTCAAGCCCGTGACTAAATATGCCGTGACGATTGAACAGTCCGAAGATATTCGCTTTCATTTAGAAAAAGCAATTACATTGGCAACCTCAGGGCGACAAGGGCCTGTTTGGTTAGATGTGCCGCTAGATATACAAGCAGCAATGATAGATGCCGAACCGTTACAATTTGATGTGAATGAATTAAAATCGATGGGCGTGGAGCAAACTCAACTGGATGAGATCGCACATTTGATTGCTGATGCTAAAAGGCCTTTGATTCTCGCAGGGCATGGGGTTAGGCTCTCAGGGGCGGCGAAATCATTTGTAAGCTTAGTTGAAACATTACAAGTTCCAGTAGTGACGACATGGAACTCGATGGATCTACTTCCGTTTGAGCATCCTCTATATGTAGGTAAACCCGGTTCCGTAGCACTTCGAGCCGCCAACTTTGCAGTACAAAACTGTGATTTATTGATCAGCATAGGCGCTCGTTTAGATAATGTAATCACAGCACATAATCCTCAAGGCTTTGCTCAACATGCTAAGAAGATTGTAGTTGATATAGATGAAAACGAAATGCGTAAACATCAAATGACTATTGATGTACCTGTAATTGCCGACGCGAATGAATTTGTCCAAAGTTTATTGAGTAATATCAAAGACAATCAAGCTGAAACGGGTGAATGGCGTCAACAGTGCCAAATATGGAAAAATAAATATACAATCTGTGATGGTCAAGAATTTCCTGAATCTGGTGAGATTAGTCATTATCATTTTATTGATAAATTATCGGATAAGGTCAAAGAAGGCGAACTGATTATCACTGGCAGCTCAGGGATGTCTGTCTGTCTCTTATACACATCTCCGAGCCCACGAGACTAGGCATGATCTCGTA
>CAJXPP010000056.1 GCA_913058195.1 uncultured Gammaproteobacteria bacterium
GAGATCATGCCTAGTCTCGTGGGCTCGGAGATGTGTATAAGAGACAGGTATTGGGCTACTTGCTTCTTAAATATAAAGGAAAAAAATTGAAAAAATCATTTATAGGCTTAATTTCAATGCTATTAATATCAAATATTGCTTGGGCAGAACCTGTTCCACAAAGTCCAACTAGTCCATTACCTAAAGCTAATCTTGAAGCAGTTGCTAAACCTCAAGAGCACTCGAATGTACCCACACCTCATACTCAAGAAGTAACTACACCCAATACTCAAGAGCACCGAGAGGCACCCACACCTAATATAAGCGAGAGTGAAAATAATAATTCACCTGCCATCCAAGAAAAGACTGCAAAGGTTGATACAAAAACTGAGGCTAAAGACTCAAAAACTAGCTCATCGAAGAGACCATCAGCTTCACTTTTCGGTGCTGTATTAGAAAAACAAGCTGATCGCTTTAAGTAAGCTCTATAACAAAACGGGGGCTGATACTTTCATATCAGCCCCCGCCTTTTCTAGCTTGTTAAAATTAAGATTTAGTTCTTATCTTTATCAACAATTTTTTGAATCCAAGGCATCATTTCACGCAATTTAGCACCTGTTTTTTCAATTGGATGTTGTGCATTAATATGACGCATTGATGTCATTTCTGGGTAGCCAGTTTGACCTTCAAGGATAAATTGTTTTGCGTATTTACCTTCTTGAATATTTTTCAATGCTTCACGCATAGCCCAACGGCTTTCTTCGTTGATGATTTTAGGACCTGTAACATATTCGCCGTATTCAGCATTGTTAGAGATTGAGTAGTTCATGTTAGCGATACCGCCTTCATACATAAGATCTACAATCAATTTCAATTCATGCAAACATTCGAAATAAGCCATTTCTGGCGCGTAGCCCGCTTCCGTTAATGTTTCAAAACCTGCTTTAACAAGTTCAACTGCACCACCACATAAAACAGCTTGCTCACCGAATAAATCAGTTTCTGTTTCATCACGGAATGTAGTTTCGATAATACCAGTACGTCCACCACCAACACCTGAAGCGTAAGATAATGCGATTGCTTTTGCATTACCAGAAGCATCTTGCTCAATAGCGATTAAATCTGGAATACCGCCGCCTTTAACAAATTCACTACGTACTGTGTGACCAGGTGCTTTAGGCGCGATCATGATAACATCTAAATCAGCACGTGGAAGCACTTGTTTGTAGATGATTGCAAAACCGTGAGCAAAAGCTAGAACTGCACCTTTTTTCAAGTTTGGTTCAACTTCATCTTTATATAGTTGAGATTGGAACTCATCAGGAGTCAAAATCATAACTAAATCAGCATCTGCAACAGCAGTCGGTGTATCTTTTACTGTTAAGCCGTGTGCTTCAGCTTTAGCAATTGAAGATGAACCTGGACGTAATGCAACAGTCACATCAACACCAGAATCTTTTAAGTTACAAGCATGTGCATGGCCTTGTGAACCGTAACCAACAACGGTTACTTTCATACCTTTGATGATATTTATGTCACAATCTTTATCGTAATAAACGTTCAAACTCATTTTTAATTCCTTAATACTTCAAAAATCTAATTTAAGATATTTTCATGTTCATTATCTTCCCGAATATGGCAAAGATAGATCATGGAAATGTCTCTTATACGCGTAAAACTTTATCACCACGGGCAATACCTGACACCCCTGAGCGAACAGTTTCTAAAATTTTATGTTCCGCAAGAGCTTCGATAAACGAATCTACTTTACGGCCTGATCCAGTCAATTCAATTGTGTAACTTGCTGTCGTGACATCAATTACATGGCCACGGAAGATGTCTGCCAAACGCTTAATATCTTCTCTTTGAGCCATTGTGGATGCTTTGACCTTAACCAGTACCATCTCACGCTCAATATGTGGCCCATCAGATAAATCTAATAGTTTAACCACATCTATTAACTTATTAAGCTGTTTGATAATTTGTTCAATTATACGATCAGTACCTACTGCAACGATAGTGATACGTGATAATGAAGCATCTTCAGTAGGTGCAACTGTTAATGATTCAATATTATACGCCCGCGCAGAAAACAAGCCTACAACGCGAGACAAAGCACCCGCTTCATTCTCAATCAAAATAGAAATAATATGACGCATTATGAAAGCTCCCGCTCTGGATCTTGCGGTAATTTCGCATGTGGCGACATATGCATCTCATTGTGAGCCATACCTGCAGCAATCATTGGATAAACATTTTCAGTCCGATCAGTAACAATATCAACAAATACTAAGCGATCTTTTAGAGAAAATGCTTTCTCTAAACCTGATCTAAGATCAGCAGGATCTTCGATCCGTATGCCAACATGACCATAGCTTTCTGCTAACTTCACAAAGTCAGGCAGTGATTCCATATACGACGATGAATAACGCTCTTTGTAGAAAAATTCTTGCCACTGACGAACCATGCCTAAATAACGATTATTCAAGGCAATAATCTTAATAGGTAATCCATATTGCAAACAGGTAGAAAGCTCCTGAATACACATTTGAATACTACCCTCACCCGTTACACACACCACGGTTTCATCAGGATAAGCTAATTGAACCCCCATTGCTGCGGGTAGACCAAAGCCCATCGTACCTAAGCCACCAGAATTAATCCAACGGTTTGGTTTTTCAAATCCATAATACTGTGCCGCCCACATCTGATGTTGACCAACATCTGATGTAACATAAGCATCACCATTGGTTATCTCATGAACTATCTCAATAGCTGCTTGCGGTTTAATTACATCGCTTGACTTGTCATAACTCAAACATTCTTTTGCCCGCCAGCCATTTATAACTTTCCACCATGTTTCGATAGCTTTCTTTTGAGTTTGCTTTTTACCTGTTGTTAAGATGTGATTCATCTCTTGCAACACGCCAGCCACATCACCAACAATCGGAATATCTACGGTGATTGTTTTAGAAATTGATGAAGGATCAATATCAATATGAATGATTTGTGCATCAGGACAAAATTCAGCAATTTTACCCGTAACGCGATCATCAAAACGAGCACCAATCGCAATTAATACATCGCAATCGTGCATGGCCATATTGGCTTCATAAGTACCGTGCATACCCAGCATACCGATATTTAATTCATCACTTGCAGGATAAGCACCTAAACCCATCAATGTTTGAGTAATCGGATAGCCTAAATGACGAACAAAAGTACGCAACTCTTCAGAAGCATTGCCTAAAACAACACCGCCACCTGAATAAATCATTGGTTTTTTAGCTGTCAGTAATAGTTCTACCGCACGCTTAATTTGACCAGAATGACCTTTTACTGTCGGCTGATATGAACGCATAGTGATTTTATCAGGATAGTGATAAGGCACTTTGATATTAGGATCAGTAATATCTTTTGGCACATCAATTACAACTGGGCCAGGTCGGCCAGTAGTGGCAACATAAAATGCTTTTTTAATTGTTTCAGCTAATTTTGTAACGTCTTTAACTAAGAAATTATGCTTTACACAAGGGCGCGTAATACCGACCGCATCAACCTCTTGAAAAGCATCACTACCAATAACAGCTGAAGGAACTTGACCTGTAATAACAACCATTGGAATTGAATCCATATAGGCTGTTGCAATACCTGTTACAGCGTTGGTTGCACCAGGGCCTGACGTGACCAAGACCACACCAGGTTTACCCGTAGACCGCGCATAACCATCCGCCGCATGCGTTGCCGCTTGCTCATGACGTACTAATATATGTTTTACATCATCCTGCTGATAGAGCGCATCATATATATGAAGCACCGAACCACCGGGATAACCAAACAAATATTCAACACCTTCGTCCTTTAAACTATGAACGAGAATATCCGCACCGCTTAATTCCACGAGTTCCCCTTTAACAAACATTATAAATATTCAAACCCGTAAATGTACGTGGAATGCCACCTTAGGTCAAGAAAAACAATCTTCAAACCCTTTGTTTTTGCATGGCTTTAGCTATTAGATATCCGCTGATGGATAGTGTTGTGGCATAATTCATCACTATGACAAAATTACATACAAAACAAATAACCCTCAAGCAGCCTGATGACTGGCACCTTCACTTGCGCGATGAAGCGGCACTGTCTCGCACTGTTCCTGACTCAGCACAGAACTTTAATCGTGCGATTATAATGCCCAACCTTCGCCCTCCAGTCACAACAACTGCTATAGCACAAAGCTATTATGAGCGAATTTTAAAAGCCAGACCTGAAGGAAGTAATTTCCAGCCGTTAATGACTTTATATCTAACGAATAATACCAGTGCTGATGAAATTAAAACAGCCCATCAAAGTAGCCTTGTTCATGCTGTAAAACTTTACCCTGCTGGCGCAACCACTAACTCCGATGCTGGCGTCACCGATCTGGCCCTGTGTGCTAATGCACTAAGTGAAATGCAACATCTCGGCATGCCCTTACTCGTGCATGGCGAAGTCACTAGCCCTGAAATCGATGTTTTTGATCGTGAGAAAGTATTTATTGAACAAGTTTTAAAACCGCTGTTAACTGACTACCCAACACTAAAAGTAATCTTTGAACACATTACAACGTCTGATGCAGTTGACTTTGTAATGAACAGTGATGATCGCATTGCAGCAACGATTACCCCCCACCATTTATTATTAAATCGAAATGATCTGCTTGTCGGTGGTATTCATCCACATAATTATTGCTTACCTGTTCTAAAGCGTAATACACATCAACAGGCGCTGATTACAGCAGCAACAAGTGGAAGCCCTAAGTTCTTTTTAGGTACTGACAGTGCGCCACATGCAATTGATGCTAAAGAGACATCATGCGGTTGTGCAGGTATCTATAGCGGCCATGCGGCAATTGAATTATATGCTGAGGCTTTTGAAGCGGCGGACGCGTTAGATAAGTTAGAAGGTTTCGCCAGTCACTTTGGCCCAGACTTCTATGGCTTACCTAGAAATTCAAACACGATCACACTAGTGAAACAATCATGGTTAGTGCCTGAAACCTTAAGCTTTGCCGGAAAACCTTTAGTTCCTATGCGTGCAGGTGAACAAATTAGCTGGCAGGTTAAAGCTTAATAATCACATCATCACCAGACATTAATCACCAATCAAGATTAACTTACCCGTTTTAGGATCACGAAAAACCTGACCTACTGCTTCAAAGCCTTCAGCTCCCCCTTGGCGGCCTAGTGGTGATTCAGGTATTTCCTTTCCCATCTCAATAACTTCTTTTTCTGAATAAGTTGCCTGTTTTGATGCTTGTTGAAAATGATCTTGCAATTGATCACTCATAGCAATCAAGGCCGCAATTAGCCCACATGCAAATACCAACATAAGATCAAGAAAGTTAGCCATTGGCCCTAATGGTTCTTCACTTTCTGTACTAAAGCGGTTCTTTTGCCACGATCTAGCCATCTTAATCTCCTGTGACCACTTGTACTTGCTGTTGTTCGATCGTTGTTAGAGCAGTGTCATACCAGCGACGACGAACACGACCTAATACAAAACCTACTATACCAATCAACAGCCCTAAGACTGTGGTATCAAAAGCAACACTCATGGCTGTCGTTAGGATACCTAACTCGCCCGTTCCTAATGCTGAAAGACCCGGGCCTAAAGGAATTAATGTCCCCATCAACCCTAACATGGGTGCAATACGTGCTAAAAAGTCACTGCGTTCAATACGCCGTGTAGCCAAATGTTCTAAACCTGCTAAATCACCACTTTTAATCCATAAAGGAATTGCTCTAAATCGTTCTGAAAGTGCAATCCCGACATCTAATAATGCAATTGCTGAAAAGAATAATAAAAGATAAATAACAGGTTCTAATAGATAGCCCACTAGACCATGCATGATTCCTATCGATATTGAACTTAACATGAATTAACGTTTCCTTTGTTTAGTATTATTGGTAGGCATATGCATACCACGTAAGCCGCCAATAAGTAGCAACAACATTACCGCAAATAATAAAGTTAAAGCTAATTTTGAGTCTGTTTCAGTTTCTTGTTGAGATTGTTCATCTACTTGCTGTTCTTGTTGTTGTGTTTTCAGTGGCTCATCTTCTAGATTAATCTCAACAATAGTAGAAGGTAAAGAGTTCACTTCTTGGCTTACTTTTGTTGACTGTAATATCGCTTCTAACTGCTGGAAACCTTCTTGATTAACATAAGATTCTAACCACGGATAAATAGGATTGTTAGGATTAGTGTGACCACTACCTGGTAAGCCATGCTCTAACACTATTTCTGTGAACTGCTCAGCCAGTTGCTTAATCTGCTCCTCATCAGCGTCCCAAAAGTTTTTTTGTGCTGCTACTAACATCACCGCCAACATATTACTTTTGACATGCACATTGTGCCCTTGCTGCAAGAACTCATCTAAGCCTAGTGCTAATTTATCATCAATGTAAACCGCTTTAACTTCATCCCATACCCAGCTTTTTACTACACTAGGATTGGTCACTTGCCAGCCCCAAAGATATTCTAAAAACTCACTGCCCATAGTTCTTGCACCGGCATACCCTTCATCCATTAGAGGTACAAGCCATTGAGGATTAAGAAAGCGACCACGTAATTCAGATAATAAAGCGACGTGTAATGACTCAACTTTCATATTCTCACTATCAGCATACGAGAGGATGTAATTATTAGGTACTACGCCCTGTTGCACCGTTTCAACGGCTAAACTTAAACCACCCAAATAGTCGAAAGAATCGTTATTATCAAGCAAGCCATATAAATTACTCGCGCGACCTAAATAAGTATTATCCACCGTCGCTAATCGTTGTTTAAATATATTCTGGCTCGCCTCGCCTTGGATGCCATTACCATAAGCATGCCCCATTCGATTTATATACGTTTGTGCTATTTGGCTTCTATCTTGCCACGAGCCTGAACGCTCAACCAAACGGTTTACACCCGCGCCATAAGAACCTGGCGTAGTACCAAAAATGCGATAACTTGCTTCCCGACCAGCTTGTTCGGCATTCATACCCGCATTAAGAGCTGCGCTTGCATCTTTAACCCAGCGTGCTGCGACACGATTTATTTTTAAAGGTTCACTGCCTGGCTGTGTTAAGCCTTCTAGAGGACTTAATGCACTCTCTAAAGCATAAGTTAATGCAGGGTAATGTTGGCGAATCAAATCAGATGATCCATCTAAGGCCAGTAACACCGCACGTTCTAACCAAATTAATTGAGCACCATATAAATCGCGAAATAAGCCTGATGTCGTAAATAAAGCATCATGTCTCACCCTAGAAATAAGGTTATCTTGGTCATCTTTATCTGGAGATTGAGTAATATCAAATCGTTGTAAGCCTTTAAATATACCGCGGCTATTCCATACCGGTTTTACCCCTAACATATCAAAGCCAAACGCAATCATAGCGCCTTCATCACGCACCACATCTGACGCCCACAGAACAATGGCATCTGTACCTTCTAATTCTTCACTGGTTGATGATTCTGATAACTGGCTCAGTTCACTCGCTTCTACGCGCGCTTTACTAGCTAACTCAACACCCACTTTATGACCTAAACGTGAGGGTATTAAACTGCTGTCCATGGCATAAAAATTTCGTCCTGTCGGTAATACTTCCGGAGTACGAATAGGATCATTTCCCTTGCCCACTTTAATATATTGACCATTAAGCCCAGCCAATAAAGCCTGCATTTCCGCTTTAGGTGACTTCGCTAATAGCGAATGCCAGTTTTCATCTAATGTGCGATTCTGGCTCATCGATGTCAACATTGTTGTAATGGCATCAGCTGACCAATCACGGCCAAAAACATGCAAGCCTAATGGCATAAAGTCTTCTTGTAATTTCGTTAAATAGTGACCTACTTCATGCACTAATAAGTCATCATCAATTTGATAAAAGTCGGTAATACCACGAACCGCTAACTCACTCGACATACTCGCTTGAAGTTCTTCTTGTAAGTTAAGGTCTTCAACCAGTTTTTTAATCTCAACAATTGCACGGTGGCGTATCGCCTCGGCATTAACCGGCGCTGATTCAAAGCTTTCTACCAATTGTCGTAATGACAATAAATCATCATAAAGTGCTGTACTTTCTAATGGCGGTGTCAGATGATCAATCATCACCGCTAATCCGCGACGCTTAGCCTGTATTCCCTCACCCACACCATCAACGATATAGGGATAAATACTCGGTAAATCACCTAAAACCACGGTTGGATAATCTTCATCACTCATGCCGACACGATGACGAGGTAAAAACTCATAGGTCGAATGGCGACCTAAGTGAACTAAGGCATCTGCCTCAAACCCCTTTTGCAGCCATTGATAAAATGCCACATATTGATGAGGCGGTGGAAAGGATAAATTAGCATGCAAAAGCTCCTCATTTATTTCCCAACCACGAGGGGGTTGAGGCCCGACAAATACATTGCCAAATTGAATGCCCGGCAAAACAAACTGATCATCCTGCACCATGATATATCCCGGAGCTTCACCCCAACCACGAATGCCTTCTATGCCTTGATTTGCAATAGCTTCAACCAAAACTTGAGCTTTTTTCCAATCCAAATTATTGGGTTCTGAATACATCAGTTCTAATTGTTCGAGCAAATTCAAAGCACGGTTTCGTGCAGGATGCTCAACGCCATCTAAAGCATGGTGTAAATCCTTAACCACCCTCTTCATTAAGCGTTTACCAATGTTTTTATCTTCTAAGTTAACAGCACGCTGTAACATCATATGCAGATAACCTAATGGCCCATTGACCATTTCTTGTTGAACACCCTCAGGAAAATCATTAAACCATTCTAGATATTCAGCTTTGCTGACTAATTGAACATGAGTCGACATCGTTTTTAAAGCCGGACCATCTTCAGGTAAATTAACGCCTTTATCTTGCAATATATCCAGTAAATCTTCAGCTGACTTTGGTAATTCACCTAGCTGATAACCTTCAGCCTTTAATGCTAATAACATATCAAATAATGATTCAGGCACATTCAAATTATCAGCACCAATATTATGTCTACCGGGAGGATGGTTATAATAAATAATGGCTACTTTTTTATCTTTATTTTGTTTTTGTTGCAACACCAACCAGCGATTAACCCGTTGTGTCATCAATGTCACCTGTCTATCAATTGGCAAGGTCAAAGTCATTTCTGCCCCAGTCAAAGTATCAGTAGTGGGCTTACTCATCGCAGACACAACCATAGCTTGGCTAATGCCTTGCAACTCAGGCATGGCGACACGGTAATGAACCGAGTTCCAGCCTAAACCTTCCTCAGATAATAACCACTCATCTTCGGTATTATCAGAAAGGCGAATTCCTTTCATAACCGGCACATTTAGTTCGACTAAGTATTGGTTAACCTGCTCCCTACCCTCACCAGCACCTACAACAAAGTTTTGTAAAGAAATAATTAAGCGGATTTTTTTTCTATTGTTGGTAAGTAAGGCTACAGCTTCAATACTGGCTTTACCCCAACCTGCTAATACTGTCATACACCCTACATCGACAGTTCCAATCCCAGAACAAAGAGAGTCTAATAATGCTTTTTCACCCTGGCGATCGCCAGTTTCATAGTCTAAAAGTACTACCCATGATTTTTTTTGTGCAAAGTCAAATTGTTCCAAAGGCACCACATGGTCTAAATAATAACCACGTAAGGGTGAAACTAACTGAGGAGAAACCTTTGTTGTACTGTCTTTAAGTAAATGACTAAGTTGATCAAATAAGCCCTGCATATTAGTGCTATTTCGGCCTAGCCAAAATAAACGGGTTAATAACCAATCATTATATTGGGGAAATAACGCTAAGCGTTCATTAAGCCATTGCTGAGGATCTTGTGTTGGTTCGGGGTTTTTCATCAGGCGATCAATATCAGCATTAAGCAATAATGCTTGCCCATGTACCCTTGAACTCTTTACCAAGCGTCGATCACTATGAACGGCAATAAAGTTACTGACTAACCCCTGAGATAACGTCTTATTAAGCAATAAGGCACTATCACCAAACACACCACCAGAGAACACTAAATCAGCTGATTTCAATAAGCTAGTTTGTTGCTGTGGGCTTAATGATAACCATTGTTCTGTGGTGCGAATATGAATTTGTTCAGTTGGCTTATCTTTTAAAAAGTCATGTGCACCTGATACAACTTCTGCCACATTACGTGGCGACACAATAGCCAATATTGTGTCTGCATAAACAGGCACTGTTAACACCTGTCTCTTATACACATCTGACGCTGCCGACGATCTACTCTGTGTAGA
>CAJXPP010000057.1 GCA_913058195.1 uncultured Gammaproteobacteria bacterium
ACACAGAGTAGATCGTCGGCAGCGTCAGATGTGTATAAGAGACAGCAGTTGTTCTAAAACCAACTTCTGTTCATCAGAAATCTCACCCTCTCGGCATACCTCAATAGCCTCAAAAAACGTAGTAAAAGTCAGTATCTTGCTATTAGATTCATCCGTCAAACGTTGCTGACGATACTGCTGCCACTGTTCTTGTTCATCTTCCGATAAACTCTCCGGCCAATTCCTTGCACGATAACGAAATAACATTTCAGGTAAACGACCATCATCAAACGGAATCGACATAGTTTTTAGCATGGCAGGATCGGCTTCACGGATCATTTCCATTTTGCGTTTGTCATTGCCACTGAAAAAACCACCGCCATACAAATTTGCATCAGGATCATTATTGGCTTCATAGTCTGGCTTGGTAAAGATGGCGTTGATTTTTTCAGTTAAGTCACCAGCAGCATTAAGTTGTTGAAGATGCTTGTAATGCTGTTCACGATCTATCTGTAAACGATCAGCGGCTTCAGCATTTAATGTGCTTTCTGGAACCACTACAGGGCATTTATTAATGTGAAGTGTTTTTAATGCAGGTCTGCTCACGCCTTCGGGCAGGTCTTTGAACCGTGTGTATAAACGTTCACGTAAAGTGTCAGCATCTAGATTAATGAGGTCGCTCGGATCATGGCGTAGGTCATAAACAATGATGCCATTATTATTAGTCGGATCTTGAGCGATGGGAACGACTAAAGCCGTGCCGCAGTATTCACTAGGGTACATACGTGACACATGAATAACCGGAGTGCGATCATGTAAGTTCAACAATGGCGCGACAGCATTTTTTTGACGATGGCTAAATACAAAGTCATACAGTTTTGGTTGTGCTGTTTTAATCAGTTTGGCAACGGCGATGGTGGCTTTTACATCGACTAATGCATCATGAGCGCCTGCGTGTTCAATACCATTGGCGGCGGTGAGAGCTTCGAGCCTAAAACTAGGTTTACCTTCTTCATTATCAGGCCAGTTGATGCCTTCTGGACGAAGTGCGCGGGTTAAGCGCGCCATGTCGATAATGTCCCAACGTGAGTTGCCGTTTTGCCATTCGCGGCCATAAGCATCATAAAAATTTCGGTAGAGCGTGTAGCGAGTAAATTCATCATCAAAACGTAGGCTATTAAAACCGACGCCACAGGTATTGGCTTGGGTAAATTCATCATGGATTTGTTTGATGAATTCAGCTTCGTTCACACCTTTTTCATTGGCTTCTTGTGGCGTAATTCCTGTGACTAAACAGGCATAGGGAGAGGGCAAGCTATCATCTGCTTGTTTGCAATAAATCATCAGCGGATTACCAATGATATTTAGATCTTCATCGGTGCGAATACCTGCAAATTGCGAGGGGCGATCATAGCGAGGGTCGATGCCAAAGGTTTCGTAATCGTGCCAGTAAAGTGTGCTCATGATTTATTTCCTATGCTAATCGCATGGTTTATATACAAGTGATATTGTTATTCTACGGGTCTTTCACGCATAAATACGGGGAATCTAGGTAGTTTGTTTTTGGTAAGGCCGTAGTATTTAAAGGTGATAATACTATCAATTTCAGGTGGGTGTTGGCGTTGTTGGTCTGATAAACCTGAACCTATAAAAAATGTCAGTCCTGAGGGAAGTTGGCATTTTATAGCACCGGTGTGTCCTTCGTATTTTCCTTTACCTGATTTGTAGCCAATAACGGTGCATTCTGTATCTTGGTATTGCTTCACTTTCAATGCGCTATTGGAACGGCCCGTTTGATAGGGAATCGCTGGTCTTCGAACTACTAAACCTTCGCCGCCTAAAGCAATTACTTTGCTAAGTTCGACCTGTAAATGTTTCGGTGAGTCGATGGTTATTTGTGGGATGACTTTTAGAAATTGAGAGGGGTGTTCAGTTAGAAATGTTTCTAGTACTGACAATCGTGCTAACAAACCATTGTTCTGAGCTGGGTCATTAGGGACTTCAAAGATATTGTAGCTTATGTTTTTCCAACGCTTGTCTGGGGTCTGAGTGCGAACGATTGAACTAATGGTTTCAAAGTTATTACGCCGAGTCCATAGCTCTCCATCAATAGCGAAAGGCGGTAAGCCTTTAATAAACCAGTCAGGTGCCGTTATTGGATTACCTTTACGTGTTGTAAGTGTTTTTCCATCCCAAATAGCTCGAATGCCATCCAGTTTTTCACTCATTAACCACCCTTTGACATCTTGCGATTTATGGTAGGTTTTAAGTAATAAAATATCGTTGTTTTGTGCCTGACACAAAGGGCTAAAACACAATAGTAGTGTTAATAGCCCTTTAAAAATCCATTTAAATGCCATCGTTGATGTTTTCCTTACAATGTAGCAAATACCTTTTCTGCTGCATCTAATGTCGCTTGAATTTCAGCATTGCCATGAGCAGCTGAAACAAAACCAGCTTCATATGACGATGGCGCAAGGTATACGCCTTGTTCTAGCATGCCATGAAAGAATTTTTTGAAACGTTCTTGGTCGCATTTACTCACTTGTTCGAAGCTTGTTACTTGCTTTTCATTAGTGAAAAACAGGCCAAACATGCCACCGACCTGGTTAGTTGTCAGTGGAATACCTGCTTTATCAGCACGCTCTTGTAAGCCATCAACTAAGGTTTTGGCTGCTGCTGATAAGTTTTTGTGGAAGTCAGGAGCTTGCACTAATTTAAGTGTGCTCAATCCCGCAGCCATGGCAACGGGATTGCCTGATAATGTACCTGCTTGATAAACAGGACCTAGTGGCGCAATACATTCCATTACTTCACGTTTTCCACCAAAAGTGCCAACAGGTAAGCCGCCGCCAACCACTTTACCTAATGTGGTGAGATCTGGTTTCACATTATAATATTGTTGTGCGCCGCCTAATGACACTCTAAAGCCTGTCATCACTTCATCAAAAATAAGTACTGCACCTGATTGGTCACAAATTTCACGTAAGCCTTGTAAGAAACCATCTGTTGGTGGAATACAATTCATATTACCCGCGACAGGTTCAACAATGATGCAGGCAATTTGGTCGCCTAATTCGGCGAAGCATTCGCGAACAGAATCTAAATCATTATAGATAAGTGTCAATGTGTGTTCAGCAAGTGATGCAGGTACGCCTGCTGATGATGGTTCGCCTAAGGTTAATGCGCCAGAACCCGCTTTAACTAATAATGAATCAGCATGACCGTGGTAGCAACCTTCAAATTTAACGATTTTATCGCGGCCTGTGTAACCTCGTGCAAGGCGAATCGCACTCATGGTTGCTTCCGTACCAGAGCTCACCATACGTACTAATTCCATTGAAGGGACAAGTTGGCATAATGTATCAGCCATTTCAATTTCGATTTCAGTCGGTGCGCCAAAACCTAAGCCATGTGAAACAGATTCTTGCACTGCACTGATAACTTCAGGATGGGCGTGGCCCAAAATCATTGGCCCCCATGAACCGATATAGTCGATATAGCGTTTGCCTTCGACGTCAGTTATCCATGCACCTTTACCTTCACGAAAGAAAATGGGGTCACCACCTACACCTTTAAATGCACGTACAGGTGAGTTTACGCCACCCGGGATGTGATTTTGAGCTTGTAAAAAAAGGTCGTGATTATTCGTGTTTGTAGTTGTCATGATGAACCGTAATCTCGTTGTGTTTAAAGTATTTATTAGTGTAATGGCTGATTATATCTTACCGAGATAAATTCAGGGTAGACACAATTTTATCTGGAGATATGATTATGAAAAAAGACTGCCAAAGATGTGAGATAATCAATAGTTCTCTTGCAAATAGTATTGATCTATTATGAGTTTAAAATTTCGTATTATCGTCATAGTGACGATTATCTTACTGAGTAACTTTGCTGCGGCGGGCTATTTCATGGTCCAAAATGCACGGAAGGCTCTTGTGGCTGAAATGGATTCGAGTACTCAGTTAGCAAAAGGGCTACTAATTAATGCCTTGCCAACATTACGGTTTTCTAATGATTTAAGTGAACGACTAAAACTGATCGTCGACAGTGTTCGTGGTACACGTCATATTCGTGCATGGTTCGAAGATATGCATGGCCAACCATTAATAGGAAATGAGGATAAAACGAGTTTTATTCGACGACCAAATGATGTTCCAAATTGGTTTATTAGAGTGATGGAACCCGAAGCAGTAGCGTTTAAACGTATGATCACTAAAGGTAGTAAGTCCTACGGCTATTTGATCGTTGAGGCCGATCCTAGTGATGAGGTGAATGAAGTTTGGCAAGATATGAAGGTGCTATTTAGCTTAGGTAGTTTCTTTTTAGTGTTAATTTTAAGTTTAATTTATATGGCGTTGCGTCAAGGGTTAAGACCTCTTGGTCTGCTAGATGAAGCATTAGGAAAATTAGAAAAAGGTGATTTTACAGCTCGGGTTGAAGCATCGGTTGTTCGTGAGTTGGCCCCTATACAGAATCAATATAATCATATGGCTAGTGTCTTGGAAAAAACGATGGCAGAAAACCATTCCTTGGCAGGTAATATGTTGGCGGTTCAGGAGGCGGAACGTCGTGATTTATCACGAGAGTTACATGATGAACTCGGCCCTTGTCTGTTTGGTATCCGTGTTGATTTATCTGAAATAGAACGTATTGCCGCGGAACATGATTTGGTAGAAATAAAAGAGAGAGTTAATTCAGTTAAATCAATTACCGGCCATATTCAATCTCTAGTTAGAAAGATGCTGAGTCGCTTAAGGCCATTAACATTAGATGATTTAGGTTTGGCAGATGCATTACGCGATATGATTCGTAATTGGCGAGAAAGGCAACCTGAAATTGATTGGGAATGGGATTTCGTTGGCAACTGCAGTCTTTTGCCAGATACAATACAGGTGACTATTTACCGTATAGTTCAGGAATGTATGACAAATAGTGTGCGACACGCTAATCCTAAACATGTCAAAGTTGAGTTGCGTCTAGATCATGAGAATTTGAAAATATCAGTAACTGATGATGGTATAGGTTTGAAAGCAGATGTAATTCGAGGCTTTGGTTTGATTGGTATGCGTGAACGCGTGTCTGCATTAGGAGGCCGAATTGCTTTTGATACTGCAGAAGGAAAAGGCTTACAAGTACGAGTGTTGATACCCCTAAAGGATAAATAATGGAACATGCTGTAACAATCACAATCTTAGTCGTTGATGACCATCCCATAGTAAGATCTGGTTGCCGACAACTTATTCAACAGATTCCTTCAACTACGGTTGTTGAGGCTGAAACAGGTGAAGATGGCTACCGTTTATTCCAAGAAATCTATCCGGATATGGTATTGCTTGATATTACGCTTCCGGGTATTGGTGGTTTAGAAATATTACGAAAAATGCGGGCCAATAGGGAAAATGCCAAGGTATTGATGTTTAGTATGCATGAAGATCCTGTTTTTGCTGCTCGAGCAATGCAAGCAGGCGCAAGGGGCTATATCACTAAAAATAATGCTGCGGATCACTTGGTCGAAGCAGTGAAAAAAGTATTAGATGGGAAAACATATTTGAGCCCTGATACTGCTCAGCAGTTAGCGATGTTGAATGTGGGAGCAGAAACTAGCCAATTAAGTGATTTATCTCGACGAGAATTAGAGATTTTACGTTTATTGGGCGAAGGTAAAAGCATGACAGAGATAGCCAATTTACTAGGTATTAGCTATAAAACAGTCGCAAATAATTTAACGCAAATAAAAAGTAAATTATCGATTAATAAAACAGCTGAATTAATGCGTTTTGCAATTAGCCATGGCTTGTCATCATAAAAATGGCTTAAAGACAATGCACAAGGAGAGGAAAAACTTCCTGATTTATTAGGATAAGTCGCTCATTCTTAAATAGTTTGACTTGCGTAGAATGTGTTTTAAGTTTTAAGAATTCAGCTTCTTAACATACTTAATTTCTCTCTCCTTCCTAATGAAGGTTTAACCAGACCTTAGCGTCTGGTTTTTTTTTGCCTGAAACATCTAGTTTAAATTGCCTTTTGCATTTCCCTATATACCATTCCTTGGTATTATTGTTTATTTAAAGTCTTGGTACCCGTATTGAGCTTTGTTTCGAAGGCATCATTTTCAGATGGATTATTGTATGCAAAATAAGAAATGGATTAAGCAGTCATTATATGGATTGATGGTGTTAGTTGGCATACCTACCATATCAAATGCTACTGATCTTGAGAGTGCGATTGATACTCAGGTAAAAACTGATATTGCCGCGCAGCAATCACAATTGAATGTTGATGATTTATCTGACGATACCATTCAAATGATGGCTGAATACCGCGAAGTCTTAAGGCAAACGGATAGTCTTCATTCTTATAACGAACAGTTGAATAAATTAGTTATTTCACAGAGTAAAGAGATTCAGGCCATGGATCTTCAGCTAAAAAATATCGAAACAACTCAACGCGATATTGTTCCACTCATGCTGAAGATGATAGAAACAATGGCATTATTCATCGAATTAGATGTGCCATTTTTACCTGAAGAGCGCCAGCAGCGAGTTATTCAACTGCAAACCTTAATGGAACGAGCAGATGTGTCACTGGCTGAAAAATATCGACGTATTCTCGAGGCATACCAAGTTGAAACAGAATATGGTCGAACGCTTGAAGCTTATCAAGGTGAGCTGATATTAGGCGATAAACCTCGTACGGTAGATTTCCTTCGTATTGGACGAGTCCATTTATATTATTTGACGCTTGATGGTTTAGAAGCGGGTGTATGGCATGATAAGAAATGGCAGCAACTCGATGATGACTATCGACAAGGAATATCACATGGCCTGAAGATAGCTAAAAAACAGTTGCCGCCTGATTTACTGGTATTACCTGTTCAAACAGTGGAGGCATCAGAATGAAACAGCTACTTTCGATCATTCTTTTAGCACTCTTTTTACCTATGGTTCACGCTGCAGATAAACCAGCAGATTTGGATGCTTTATTAAAGCAAGTAAAACGTGAAGGAGTGCTTGAGCAACAGCAAAATAAATTACGTGAAGCTGAATTTGTTACTGCAAGAGATCAGCAAGCAGACTTATTAGCACAAGCAAAAAATCAACTTGCATTTGAGGAACAAAGAACTGCTCAACTTAACCAATCTTTTCAAGATTATGAAAAAGGCTTGGCTGAAAAAGAAAGTTTACTACAAGAAAAATCAGGTTCTTTAGGGGAATTGTTCGGCACGGTGCGTCAAATGGCAAATGATAGCCGCAGTGTTTTAGAGGGCTCAATGACATCAGTTCAAAATAAAACGCGAGCAGAGTTTTTAGTTACTTTAACAGAGCGTAAGCAACAGCCAACAATTGAAGAATTGCGGCAGCTTTGGCTGGTATTACAGGAAGAAATGACTGAATCAGGAAAGGTAAGTCAGTTTATTACGCCAGTTATTACTGCCGATGGTGAAGTCGAACAACGTAAGGTCACACGCATTGGTGTCTTCACTGCCTTTAGTGAAGGTAAGTTTTTACGTTATTTGCCTGAGACAGGAAACCTTGTTGAATTGGGCCGTCAACCAGTTGATCGTTTACGTGATTTGGCCGCAGAGTTTGAAGCTAGCTCAGGAACGGGCCTAATGCCAGTTGTTGTTGACCCGACTCGTGGCGCAATTATGGCCTTATTGGTGCAAGCACCTGATTTAAAAGAACGGATCCAACAAGGCGGTTGGATTGGTTTTATCATTCTTGGTCTAGGGCTTATTGGTTTGTTAATTGCCTTACAACGCTTTATTTATCTCAGTATTATTGGTAAAGGTGTTGCCAAACAGCAGAAGCAACAAGAAGTGAGTCTGAAAAACCCACTAGGTCGGATCTTATCGGTGTATAGCGATACAGTAAGGCAAGATGTGGAAACCTTATCACTTAAACTAGACGAAGCGATTCTTCGGGAAATTCCAAAGATAGAGCGAGGTCTAATCACATTAGCTGTTTTAGCTGCAATTGCACCAATGTTGGGTCTTTTAGGTACAGTATCAGGCATGATTGAGACATTTCAATCAATTACCTTATTTGGAACAGGTGATCCAAAATTGATGTCAGGCGGTATTTCTCAAGCACTGGTGACCACTGAATTAGGTTTGGCTGTCGCTATTCCCTTGGTATTTATTCATAGTGCAATATCAGGGAAAAGTAATCGTTTAGTACAAATTTTGGATGAAGAAAGTGCAGCTCTTGTAGCACGAAACGCAGAAAAGCAGAATGGACAGTCTGACAAATAACCTATTCAATATCGAGGTGCTACTTGAAAGTGGCGGTCTTGTCTTGTGGCTCATTTTGTTTGCATCGCTGCTTATGTGGACATTGATTATTGAGCGCTATTTGTTTGTGTACGCAATTCATCCAAGACGAGTCAAACAGTTAATACAACGTTGGCAGCAACGAACTGACCGACGAAGTTGGTATGCACAAAAGATTCGCCAAGGCATGATCTCCGAAAGTAGCATGGCATTGCACCACTATTTAATGGCAATTAAAACATTAATTGCAGCACTACCGATGCTTGGTTTATTAGGTACGGTTGATGGCATGATTCAGACATTTGATGTGCTTACAGTCTTTGGCACTGGTAATGCGCGAGGTATGGCTGGAGGGATATCCGTAGCCTTAATAACGACAATGGGTGGATTATTAGCAGCATTATCAGGCATGTATTTTAGTACACAGATAGAACAACGCGTTGCTCGAGCAGAAGAGCAAGTCGCTGATGTGTTACGCAGGGATTAAGGCAATATGAGAAATAGACATTCACGTCGTCAGAGTGGCGGTATAGCAGAAATAAATATGACACCACTAATTGATATGGTGTTTATTTTACTTATCTTCTTTATTGTCACTACCTCCTTCGTCAAAGAAACAGGCGTTGACGTTAGCCGACCATCTGCTAAAACAGCGGTTAAAAAAGAGCATGCAAATATTCTGATTGCTATTAAGCAAAATGGTGAAGTGTGGATGGATAAACGCCAAGTCGACCGTCGGGCAGTAAGGGCTAATGTTGAACGTATGCATGCTGAAAACCCTGAAGGTTCAGTGATAATTTTGGCTGATAAAGAAGCTAAAACAGGTTTGTTAATAGAAGTAATGGATCAAGCACGCCTTGCAGGTGTAGCGAATGTTTCTATTGCTGCTGAAAATAACTAAAGGCCTCTAGTTCATGCGCTTAGCCATTGGGTTGATTCTTGCCATAATAGTGAATTTTGGTTTATTTACTTTAATGCAAAAAATGACCTCATCAAATACCATTGAACGTTTTGTCACCGAAGATATTCGTTTATTGGATTTTGTTCGACTTAAACGTGAGTCTCAGACTGAGACTAAAAAGCGCGAATTACCCAAAAAAACGCCTCCCCCTAAAAAACTACCACCGCCACCTAAAACACCAGCAACACAAGCAGATAAACTAAAAACACCTACGCCTAAATTAGATGTTCCGCGTATTGATGTACCATTAAATATTGCTGGTGGGCCATATTTAGGTGACTTCTCAAGTGCGCCTGTAGCGGCGGCGCTAACAGCACCTATATCAGCCCCTACGATAGATGATGAAGTGATACCACTGGTACGAATTCCACCACGTTACCCTCGTTCGGCATCACGCCGTGGAGTGGAAGGGATTGTCACGGTATCGTTTATTATTACTAAAGATGGACAAGTACGTGATCCTGTTGTGGTGAGTGCTAAGCCAGAAAAGACCTTTAATAAAGCTGCTTTAAAAGCAATTAAAAAATGGAAATTTAAACCTAAGGTTGTTGATGGGCAGCCGGTGGAACGTCAGGCGACACAAGATATTGAATTTAAGTTGGCGAAATAAATGATGATTCGATTTAAGCAATTTATAGTTATTTTAATATTATTTAATGCAGCCACCGTGTGGGCGAAAGAGGATGACCAGTATTTATTAACTGAGAAAACCTATAAAGCCTTAAGTGCTGCCCAAGAATTAATGGCTGAAGACAAAAATAGTCAAGCTGAAAAACAACTAAAAATACTCTTGCAGCAAGTGGCAGCGGCCTCGTATGAACAGGCAGTTGTTCAGCAGACAATAGGCTATTTATATTCAGCTAAAGAAGATTATAAAAAAGCTAGTCAGTTTTTTCAGCAAGCTTTAGATTCAAAGGCTCTACCTGAAAAATTGAGTCATGATTTACAATATAACTTAGGTCAGTTATTACTAGCGGATGATCAATACCAACAAGGCGTTAAGATTTTAGAACAATGGTTAAAATCTGAGACTTCCCCACCTACTAGTGC
>CAJXPP010000058.1 GCA_913058195.1 uncultured Gammaproteobacteria bacterium
TATTTTAGGAATAATTCGTAGGCGGGATTATCTGTTTCCTGCCAATAGTTATAACCTAATTCATCTAAAAACCGAATAAAATCACTTTGTTCATCATTAGCAACTTGCACTCCAACAAGTACTCGCCCATAGGCTGCGCCATGGTTTCGATAGTGAAATAAGCTTATATTCCAACGCTGACCCATTCTAGTTAGAAATCGTAATAAAGCACCTGGTCGTTCAGGAAATTCAAAACGATATATGCGTTCATTGTCCACTTGAGGCGCATGACCTCCTACCATATAACGTATATGTAATTTAGCCATTTCATTATCACTGAAATCTATCCACTGATATCCCGCTGCATCTAAACTAGCAAATAAGGCTTCTCGTTCTTCATCACCGCCATTGATTCTTAGCCCAACAAAGACTTGAGCATCAGCACTATCAGCATAACGATAATTGAATTCCGTAATACCTCGGTCAGACAAGGTCTGACAGAAACGTTGAAAGCTACCTGGCTCTTCATCAATTGTCGCTGAAAAAAGTACTTCTCGGCGCTCTCCTAACTCTGCTCGTTCAGCAACATGTCGAAGTCTATCAAAGTTAATATTGGCACCACTATCGATCACTACTAACTGTTCATTAGTGATCTGTTCGCGAGCAATGTATTTTTTGGCACCTGCCACAGCCAAAGCCCCTGAAGGCTCAGCAATTGAACGCGTATCATCAAAGATATCCATGATCGCAGCGCATAATTCATCACTATCAACGGTGATAACCTCATCCACCGCTTTTCGTGCGATTCGAAAAGGCTCCTCGCCGACTTGGCGTACAGCTGTGCCATCTGCAAATAAGCCGACATGCTCTAATTCCACTCGCTCATTTTGTTCTAATGCCACTTTTAAACAAGCTGCATCAATAGGCTCAACACCAATAATTTTAATCTCTGGCCAAAATGCTTTTATATAAGCTGCAACACCAGCAATTAAACCTCCCCCACCAACAGGAACAAATACGGCATGAATAGGACCGGGGTGCTGGCGCATTATTTCCATCGCAATAGTGCCTTGGCCAGCAATGACTTCAGGGTCATCATAAGGGTGAATAAAAGTACGGCCGTGTTGCTTAGCCAGTTTTAGTGCATATGCACAAGCATCATCATAGTTATTACCATGTAAGGTGATCTCAGCCCCAAATGCTTTAACAGCTTCAACCTTTATGGCAGGAGTTGTTTTCGGCATAACGATGAGTGCTGATATACCCATTTTTTTAGCTGATAAAGCCACTCCTTGGGCATGATTTCCTGCTGATGCTGCTACCACACCTTGCTGACGCTCTTCATCGCTAAGGTGTGTCATACGGTTATAAGCACCCCGTAATTTGAATGAAAATATAGGTTGTAAATCTTCTCGCTTTAACCACAAAGTATTATTTAATCGTGATGAAAGTCGCGTCATTTCATCCAGAGGCGTCTCGATCGCCACATCATAAACTCGGGCTTTAAGGATTCTTTCTACATATTCTGTAAACATGACTCAGGTAATTCTTTTAGTTATTAAATAAATATTAACGCCTACGTTAACATTACCATTAATTTATCTCTAACAATATTAGAACGAAGGTTAATGATTGTTAGCTTGAACCCGTTATTTGTTTAAGTTAAGGACCTAAAACTCAAACTGAAGTGATACAAATAATCTTATTACCATTGCTATAATCTATTGTAGATACAACATGGTACCATCATGATATTTAGAGTAATTTTAATAGACTACTTAAGCCATTAATTACTAATACATACGATGAGAGTTCAGTAATGATAAAAAGCATAATAAAAAATGAACCCGTAGGTACAATTTCAAAACGACAACAGCTTTTTTTGAAATTTACCTATTTTGTCTTTATAGATATCGTGGTACTTAATCTACTTAATGAATTCTGGGACAAAGTCTTTATCGAGTTTTTCTATATATCCATACTCACGGCAATACTGCTTCAAACTTTATTGCAAATAACAATCTCTATTGAACACCGTGTTGCAGAGCATTTTAAGTTCAAGCCCCATTTTAAACACAAAGTAATGCGAGTCTTTTCAACTTGGGCAATACTTTTTATATCAAAGCTCATTATCCTAAAAGCAATCAGTTTCTCTTTTGGTCATAGCGTTACATTTGGCGGTCCAGATCATACTCGTGGTTTACTTATATTCATTATAGTTGTCATCGTTATTATCGCCACAGAACAGCTTTTTGCTTCGATATATAAGCGACTCGGATAATTAAAGTATTTCTATATTGTCATAAGCCCAATAAGTGATATCTAAAAATATGATTTTAGCCTTAACAATCATTTATCTCTATAATTAGTGGACTAAATCTAACAACTGATAATTAAGGAACTCGTAATGACTGCTGATGAAATGAAAAAACAAGCTGCCTATGCCGCATTGGAACATATTGATACTGATGGTGTTGTTGGTGTAGGAACAGGCTCGACTGTTAACCATTTCATCGATGCACTTGCTACGATTAAAGGTAAAATTGAAGGTGCTGTATCGAGCTCAATTGTTTCAACTAAACGCTTAGAAGATCACGGTATTAAAGTTTTTGATCTAAACGAAGTAAGTAAGGTTGCTGTATATGTTGATGGCGCTGATGAATCCGATGATAATCTACACTTAATCAAAGGCGGCGGTGGCGCACTGACTCGCGAAAAAATCATTGCTGCGGCAGCTGATAAATTTGTATGTATAGCTGATGCAAGCAAATTAGTCGGTGTATTGGGTAAATTTCCACTGCCTGTTGAAGTTGTACCAATGTCTCGTAGCTATGTCGCACGCGAAATTGTCAAAATGGGTGGTCAACCTGTTTATCGTGAAAATTTCATCACTGATAATAGCAATGTCATCATAGATGTTCATGGCTGGGATATTACCGAAGCAATCAAATTAGAAAAAGAACTAAATAATATTGTTGGTGTCGTAACCAACGGTCTATTTGCTATGCGTCCAGCTGATGTATTACTTCTCGGTAGTGAAGAAGGTACAAAAACTGTTTACGCTAAATAGTTAATCCCATTATTCAGCTCTCTCAACTTTGAGAGAGCTGAAATTTAATATAAAGAACCCAATCTAATGTTCAAACCCTTAAGTGTATTTATCGGCTTGCGTTATACTCGCGCAAAACGCCGAAATCACTTCATTTCCTTTATCTCATTAACATCTATGTTAGGCGTTGCGCTGGGTGTTGCAGCCTTAATCACAGTGTTATCGGTGATGAATGGTTTTGAAAAAGAATTACGTGAACGCATTTTAGGAATGACCTCCCACGCATTTATTACGGGGTCAAATGGCACGCTAAAAGATTGGCAATCTCTTCAAAACATGATTGGTAACTCTGAGCATCTCGTCGACTCAGCCCCTTTCGTCGAAGGCCAGGCTATGCTGAGCCAAGGAAGTCGTGTTCGTGGTAGCTTAGTTCGAGGTATCGATCCCCAATTAGAAGATCGTGTATCCACCATTGGTGAGAAGATTATTCAAGGGCAAATCGACTTACTCATTCCCGGTAGTTTTGGCATTATTCTTGGCAAAGATCTGGCTATGGCAATGGGCGTTAGAACAGGCGATAAAATCACCTTAATTACACCGCATATAACCCCTACACCCGCAGGTATTATGCCTCGATTAAAACGTCTCAATGTTGTCGGTGTATTTGAAATAGGCATGTATGAATACGATAGTGCTCTCGCCATAATGAACATTGAGGATGCAGCCAAACTGTTTCGTATTCCTGAGCGAGTATCCGGCTTACGTTTAAAATTAGATGATGTATTTCAAGCGCCCACTATTACTCGCAACCTAATGGCCCAATTGCCTTCAAGCTTTCGTGCAGTAGACTGGACTTATCAACATGCTAATTTTTTCCGTGCACTCAAAACAGAAAAAACCGTTATGTTTGTCATTTTGATGCTAATTGTGGCGGTAGCTGCATTTAATATTGTCTCGACCTTAATTATGATGGTGACAGATAAGCAATCTGACGTAGCCATTCTACGAACACTCGGCATGACACCTCGAAGTATCATGATTATATTCATGGTTCAAGGGACACTAATTGGTGTATTTGGTACCTTAATTGGCGTAATTGGGGGCGTGACTTTAGCCCTTAATGTTGAAACTATCATTGCACAATTAGAACAATTAATTGGCTACCAATTTTTACCTGCAGACGTGTACTACATCAGTAGTTTGCCTTCTGACTTGCAATGGAGTGATGTAACGGTAATTGGTCTAATCGCATTTATCTTATCGCTACTTTCAACAATTTATCCTTCATGGCGTGCAGCCAAAATCAGACCTGCCGAGGCTTTACGCTATGACTAATCCAGCGATTTTACAATGCACTCACCTTGCTAAACAGTTTACAGATGGTGGCTTAAATACCCATGTACTCAGCGATATCAACCTAACAGTCAATAAAGGTGATCGCCTCGCAATCGTAGGTAGCTCAGGATCAGGTAAAAGTACACTGCTGCATATCTTAGGCGGTTTAGATGAACCGACAGATGGCACCGTTGAAATCCTAGGCCAGGATATTAATCAACTGTCAGTGAATAAACTGAGTCAGCTACGGAATAAAAGCCTTGGTTTTGTTTATCAGTTTCATCATTTATTACCTGAGTTTTCTGCTGTAGAAAATGTTGCTATTCCACTTGTGATCGGTGGTGAGACACCCAAACAGGCACAGCAGCTAGCTGAAGAATTATTAATTAAAGTAGGACTTGGTCATCGCCTAATTCATAAACCCAGTGAATTATCAGGTGGAGAACGCCAACGTGCGGCACTGGCTCGTGCATTAATTACCCAACCGGCTTGTTTATTAGCTGATGAACCAACAGGCAACCTTGACCACCGTACTGCTCAAGCAATTTTTGAACTCATTATTGAATTGAATGAATCATTAGGTACGGCGTTAATTATTGTCACTCATGATACAAACCTTGCATCTAAGATGGATCGTGTTTTAACACTGACCGACGGGATTCTAGCAACTGTAGACTAGATGCCATCAACTTATCATCTTAAATAAAGATCAACTGGTATCCAGTTAGTCATATGTAACATTTTAGCTTTTCTAATGTCTATTTTATTGTGAGCATGTATTGCTCAATGATTACTCAGGAGAAATCACTATGACTAAATTATATATAACACTTTTTTTTACTTTTTTAGTTTCTAATTCTGCTTGGGCCTATCCACCTGGTCAACTAACAGAATACAACTCACTATCAAAAGCCGCGCTTGAAATAGCTGCAATGGATAACCCAGCTTCGTCGAATGTAGAGAAAGCGGTTCCTTACACTCACGCAAGCGAGCAGTATAATTCACTATTCCATGGGGCCCTTGCAAAACAAGGCGTAAATGAAAATATTCATTTAAATGCTCAAAGTGAAGTCAATTATTCACGTAAGGCTTCTCATTCTAAAGAGGAATATAATTCACTCTCCCGCGGCGCAATGGCAAGATGAATAATAGTTAAGTTTGCACATATCTTAAACTGGAAGGGCTTCTGGCTAAACCCATAGTCAGAGGTCAATTCGCTGTTTAAAATGAATTAGGATTTAGTTTTATTTTTTTTCTGTCTTTTTAGCCAATTACGTATCACCACGGCCCGCCATACAAGTCGAGTAGCCAATACACCGAGTAATGCTGCAATCAGTCCACACACTAAGCTACCTAATAAAAATGGCTGCCAAATAGTTAAAAACTCACTCGTAAACCATTCCCAGCTCAAAGTGAAATCATGCTGTTCTACTGGCAACTGTAAAATCCGCGCGCCCACTTTATAAACAAAAAAGTACATGGGCGCGATAGTCAAAGGGTTTGATATCCATACAGCCATTACTGATATAGGTAGGTTCACTCGCAAAAAAATTGCGATTGCAGCTGCAATAACCATTTGCCCTAGAATAGGCATGAATCCTATAAATAAACCTAAAGCTAAACCACCCGCAACAGAACGACGATTTAAATGCCATAATTTTGGCTCAGTTAAACGCTGGCCAAACTTCTTCAAATGTGGGTGCTCGCACATCGTTTTATGATCTGGCATTATACGTTTAAGGAATTTACGAGGCATAGTTGCTCATAGATAGTTATGTCGAGCGCTATTATAGGGATATATGGTTAAAACTGCTATTGCATTTATGCTTGGCTGTGTTTTATTTTTGCAGCTACGCAATATGCCTAACTTACTCTGGTTTTGGGCGCTACTACCTGCCAGCCTTTTACTGATACATGCGAAGACTAGAGTCTTCGCGTATTTGCTATTTGGCATGTTATGGACAATGTTATGCACCACTAATTATATTGAAACTCGTCTTTCGCCAGAAATTGAAGGTCAAGATATTGTTATTACTGGCACAGTCGCCACAATTCCTGATCGAGACTCTAATCACATCCGGTTTATATTTAAGCCGGATAAGTCCTCAACGATAATACTGCCTGATAAGCTTCGGATCAATTGGTATAAACCATTACCTAAAGACTTAAATTCAGGCGAACATTGGCAATTAACCCTCCGCTTAAAACAAACTCATGGCATGTCTAATCCTGGTGGGTTTGATTATGAATCATGGCTGTTTCAACAGGGAGTAGGTGCAACAGGCTATGTTAAAACAGCAAAAAGTAATCATAAATTAGCTTCAGCACCGATCTATTCGATTAATACCCTACGCCAATCATTACTTAGTAAATTAAATACTCATCTTGAAACTAGCCCTTACCTTGGTCTTATTCAAGGGTTAACCACAGGGGTTAGACGCAATATTAATAAACAACAATGGCAAACACTACGTACATCTGGCACCAGCCATTTGCTTGCTATATCCGGTTTACATATTGGCCTTGCAGCTGCAATTGGCTTCTTTTGTTTTCGTTATTTATGGTCGTTACGCGCTAAAAACCTATTAATTCTGCCAGCAATAGAGTTCGCAGCATTAGGTGCGGCATCATTGGCACTATTTTATGCCGCTCTCGCTGGTTTTTCTATTCCTACCCAACGTGCATTAATTATGGTGATAGTTGTACTACTAGGTGTTCTAAGTCGAAAACCTCATACATCACCATCACTATTAGCAATAAGCCTTCTTATAATTTTAGTTATAAATCCTTTTGCTGTTTTATCTGCTGGGTTTTGGTTATCTTTTTCTGCTGTCGCACTGATTTTGTTTGTAAGTCAGAATAAAACTCCTAATCCTCGCTGGCAGTGGCTGAGGATTCATGGATTGCTTGCTTTTGGACTTAGCCCTTTTTTATTATTCTTTTTCTTACAAACATCACTGATAGCACCTATTGCTAATATTATCGCAATCCCATTCATTAGCTTAATCATTGTGCCATTGCTATTACTTGCCAGCATTTTACTCTGGTTGTTTGAACCGCTAGGTATTGCACTGCTCCATTTAGCTGATTATTTATTAAGCCTATTTTGGCCACTGCTTAATTATCTCGCATCAATACCTTATGCCAGCTTTTCAGTCCAAGTAATACCTTTTTATTACTTATTAGCACTGCTTGTTGGCACAATATTATTGTTAGCTCCTCGTGGTTTTCCTGCAAAGTGGTTAGGAGTAATAGGCTTTACACCTCTATTATTATTTTCCCCGCCCCACCCTAATAAAAATGAATTCTGGTTTACATTGCTGGATGTTGGTCAAGGACTATCGGCCGTGGTGCAAACACATTCGCACACCCTAGTGTTTGATACAGGCCCAAAATTTAGCGAGTCATTTAATACAGGTACTGCGGTAATTCATCCTTTTTTACAATCTCGAGGGATTAGTAAAATCAATATTTTAGTAATCAGTCATGGAGATAATGACCATATCGGTGGTGCATTACCATTAATAAATCAGGTTTCAGTTAGCACTATACTCACCAGCATCACAGATAAGGTTCCTAACTCTCTCCCCTGCTATTCTGGACAAGCTTGGTATTGGGATGGTGTCTATTTCGAATTTCTTAGCCCAAACCAACATGATGTTGATAGTAAAAACAACCTATCCTGTGTATTAAAAGTGAGTAATAATCAGGGCAGCGTTCTATTAACCGGAGATATAGAGATATCTGCAGAAAAGCGTTTAGTCGAGCGTTATCCTAGCTCATTGAATGCCACTATCCTAGTTGCTCCTCACCACGGTAGTAAAACATCCTCATCACTTCCATTCATAAACGCAGTCAAACCCAAGCTAGTATTAATTCCCGCAGGTTACCGAAATCGCTACCACTTTCCTCATATAAAAGTTTTAAAACGCTTTCAACAACAAGAGATCCCCGTATTCAGCACCGCTGAATACGGTGCAATGAGCATCCAATTTAATGAAAATGAACTATCCGTGCTTTCATCATGGCGTGATAAGACACGTAAAATATGGACAAACTCTAATTAAGCTCGGTACGGCGTTTCATCAATGCCACTTTTTCACGTATTATGGCGGTAGTTATATTGATGAAATGAGATAACACACTATGTTGGAATTTTTTAAGGCAGGCGGCCTATTAATGTGGCCTTTATTTATCTGCTCTGCAGTCGCTATTGCTATTATCGCCGAACGATTTTGGAGTTTGCAAACAAAGCGGATTTCGCCACCTGATTTAATGACTCAAATTTGGCAATGGTTAAAGTTCAATCAAATAGATAATAGTCGTATCAGTACGCTACAACGTAATTCTCCACTGGGTCAGATATTAGCTGCTGGACTCGCCAACCGAAATTCCTCAAGAGACATAACAAAAGAAAGTATTGAAGATACTGGCCGTCATGTCACTTTATCCTTAGAGAAAAACCTGACTACGCTAGGTACGATTGCCGCTATCACGCCATTATTAGGCTTACTCGGTACTGTAATAGGTATGATTAAGGTGTTTGCCGTCATCACTACTGAAGGTGTGGGCAACCCTGAAACCTTAGCAGGTGGCATATCAGAGGCGTTAATAACCACCGCAATGGGACTTGTTGTTGCCATTCCTAGTCTTATTTTTTATCGCCATTTCCGTGGAAAAATAAACCTTTTGGTTGTTGATATGGAAGAAAAAGCTATCAAGCTTGTTGAAATCCTTCATGGCGATCGCGAATTTACTGCTGACTTGAATCCTGATAAGGATTAGTTATGAAATTATCTCCAAATAAATTGGAAGAGCCTGACGTTAATCTGACGCCAATGATTGACGTGGTATTTCTATTACTCCTTTTTTTCATGGTATCAACAAGTTTTATACGTGAAAGCTCTCTCAAAGTTGATTTACCTGAAGCTACGGGACTAGCGCTTGCAGAACAAGACTCGCCGATAGATATCATTATTAATGCCGAGGGCCAATTCACTGTAAATGGCGTTACGCTTATAAATCCTAGTACAGCACAGTTATCAGCTCATCTAGAGCAAGCTGTGGGCGAAATAGAGGATCCGCATGTCATCATTAGTGCTGATGCTAATGCTGAATATCAAAATATTGTTACCGCGATGGATACTGCTCAACAATTAGGCTATACGCGCTTAACCTTAGCTACTCGCCAGAAATCAAAAGAATAATAATGACAGAAGCCCCAAGTACAACAAATAGTCGAGAACTTTATAAACGACTACTAGGCTATGTTCAGCCCCATTGGCAGAAGTTTACCGCCGTTATTATTTCAATGATTATATATGCAGCAACGGAAACTGGCTTAGCCGCCCTAATGAAACCGCTTATTGATGGCAGTTTTGTTGATCAAGACTCAGAAATAATTAAACTTATCCCACTACTGTTAATTGGCCTTTTTCTTGTCCGAGGTTTAGCAAACTTTATCACTACCTATGGTTTAGGTTGGATCGCACGTAATGTAATCAAAAAACTACGTGAAGAAATGTTTGAGCGTTTATTGGTTCTCCCTGCCAAATTCTACGATAATAGTACCTCTGGCGAGTTAATGTCTAAGCTACTTTATGATGTTGAACAAGTCGCTAATGCCACTACTGATGCAATTTTGACCTTAATTCGCGATAGTCTCACCATTATTGGCTTAATAGCATGGATGGTTTACCTTAACGGTATGTTGTCATTGATCATCCTATTAACCGTTCCATTGGTTGGCTTACTTGTTTATAAAGTCAGTTCTCGCTTTCGAATTATCAGTAAGAACATTCAAGACTCTATGGGCGACGTCAGTCA
>CAJXPP010000059.1 GCA_913058195.1 uncultured Gammaproteobacteria bacterium
GGCTCGGAGATGTGTATAAGAGACAGGCCTGTATGCATTGGGTGTTTGGCCATCAACTTAACATCTACATTACTGCCTACTAATTTTGCTTTAACTTTCATATTTATATCCCCAAATCAACCTTAACCGCCACAACCACCGATAGTGACTTTAACTTCTTTTTGTACGCTAAATAGTTTGCCATCGTGCGTTTCAACTATTGCTTGTACATCCATAGTTTCAAATAATCTAATTCGAATCGAAACATCACTATCTGTTCCTTCAGGAATCGTGAATGAACACGCTAAAGGTTGTGGGTTTTTGAAACCTACGATGCTTATGCTTTTTACATTTTCAATATCTGTTTTTACATTAACTGGAACAACGGCTCCATTTTCGGCAATTTCAGGTACTTTCAAATATATTTTGTCACTAGCCGTTGTTTTAGTACTATTGAACATGCCTGTCATAGCACTTTCTGTAGTTTCTGCATCAAACGCTTTTGACCATTTCGCAAATGCTATCTTAGGTATCATTAGCGCTGCACTTAATACTGCAGTCGCTCCTAATAATCCTTTCAGTAATTTTCTTCTATTATCCAACATACTTACCTCTCGTTAATTCTTACTATTCGTTATAGGCTGTAGATATACTCAACCACTTTATCTATCTCTTCACTTGTTAGCATTCTATGTCTACCAAATGGTGGCATTGATGTAGCAGGGTTACCTTTTGTTGCATCCCAGATCTGATTTCTAAGTCTTTTTTTATCTGGATAGCGAGTCTTCATATCCACTAACTCAGGACCTAAGTTTCCCACTAGCTCTCCACCAGAAATAGCATGACAGGCTAGGCAATTACCTTTTTTTCTATCGAACGCGATTTCCTTACCTTGTTCTAATACATTAGCCTCTACTGCTAATGAATAAGGAATGCCTACTGTAAAAAGAGTCGCTAGGCCAACTATTTGTATTGCTACTTTGTTCATATTACTTCCTCTTCATTTGACTCTAATAAACAGTTTTTACTGGCTATTTTCTATCATATACAAGATAGCAGCACTGACTTCTGCATCTGTTAAGCTAGGGTTGCCACCCTTAGCAGGCATTATGCCCGTCTTCCCAGAATACCCTTCTATTGCATGCTTATTGAGTTGTTCAACACCTTGTTTAATTCGTGGTGCCCAAGCCATTTTATCGCCAAATTTTGGCGCGCCTGCTATACCAGAACCATGACAGATAGAACATGACTGACTATAAATCGCACTACCCACTTTAAGTTCATTGTCGACTGCTACTTGATCTGCACTTTTTGGTTGTTGATCTTCGGAATCAGATGACGCTTTATCATTTGCCCCTTCTTCCTTAGCTATATGTTGTAACGGTGTAATACCTTTAATTGCTGATGTAACTTTAATAGTTGCAGGATCTTTGCAGTTTTCCATACAAGCTGGATTTTTAACATCCGGTCTTGGGTCAACAAAGAAACCATCTTTATTAGGCATTTCTATTTCAGTGAAGTTATCTTTTGAAAGAACAAAGTCTTCATCGTCGATGATATCGTTGAGATAGAGAACATAGGCTGTTAGAGCATAAGTTTCATCAACACTGAGTGATTGAGGCGCTGTAAAAGGCATTGCACGATGAATGTAATCCCATAAGGTGCTCGCATAAGGCCAGTAACTACCTACTGTTTTTTCAGGTTTCGCATCTGTTAATGTATCGAAGCCTCCCGCTAGCTTAGGCCAACGACCTTCACCTTCACCAAACGCACCATGACATAATGCACATTTAGCTTCATATAATTCCTCACCATATGAAACTGAGCCACTACCTACTGGTAAGCCTTTACCATCTGGCCTTACGTCGATATCCCAGGCTGCTATTTCTTCTTGTGTCGCTGACTTACCGTAACCATAGTAACCAGTATCTTTAGTCAAACCAGCTTGTGAAAATCCGAATAGACCGATCAACAATAAACTCTTGATCACGTTTTTATTATCCCAATTGAACATTGCTTACCGTCCCGTCTGTATCTAGTTTCCAAGTATGGATAGAGTTTTTATGGTAGATAGAATTACTACCTCGAATATCTCGCAATTGAGTCAATGTCGGTTGAACATAACCGGAGTCGTCAATCGAACGGCTTTGTAATAGGAGCGGTTCTCCTTGCCAGTTAATTTCAAGACTGAATCGTGTAATCGCTTTTGGAAGTACAAGGCCTTTCAGTTTAGCTTGTCGCCAAGTAACACCGCCATCGAGTGACACATCAACGCGTTTAACAGTACCTCGTCCAGACCATGCTATTCCTTCTAACTCGTGTACACCTTTCCTTAACATTGGACGTTCTGGACATGGTGATGTTATGACTGAATTTGTTTCTTGAATAAAGCTAAACTTTCTAGCTTTTCCATCTGGCATTAAGTCTGTGTACTTAGATGTTTCTTCTCGCTGATACCAAGGTTTATCACCAATCTCTAAGCGTCGTAACCACTTAATACTTGTGTTACCTTCCCAACCTGGATTAAATAACCTTACTGGGTAACCTTGTTCTGGACGAAGTTTTTCACCATTTTGAGCATAGACAATCATGGTGTCATCTAAGGCTTTTTCTATAGGGATGCTTCGTGTCATTGTGGCGCCATCAGCACCTTCAGCTAAGACCCATTTTGCATCCGCTGAAATACCTACTTCATCTAAAATGGTTGAGAGTTTAACGCCTGTCCATTCACAACAACTTAACATCCCGTGTGTAAATTGCAGCGCTTCCATCTGAGTACCATGCCATTCCATGCCACCATTAGCTGGACACTCAAGAAAGTGAATTACTGACTCGGATGGATATCGCATCAGATCATCCATCGTAAGTGTAATAGGATTGTCCACCATGCCGTGAATGATTAGGCGATGTTCATCAGGGTTTACGTCTGGAAGACCCGCATGATATCGTTCAAAGACTAGGCCGCTAGGGGTAATAATTCCCTTCATCTCATGAATTGGGGTCATACTTATAGACGATTCTGTAGAAGCCGTTAGCCATGATACCGTTCTACGTATGACATCATCTTCATACTTTGAAGGTTGACCATAAGGCACGGATACCACGCCTCGTCCGAGTTTTTTTGTCCATGCTGGCACATTAGATCGGGCTGGCGTTTCAGCCATTACTTTAGCTGCTCCCATCGCGAATGCAGATCCGGCTGTAAGTTGTAATCCTTTCAGTAGAAAATTTCGACGTTCTGATACAGGCATTTCTGCCGCTTCATCTTTAATTTCACTAAGTAGGCCTCTGGTACTAGTCGTTAACTTTTTCACATCTCACCTGTATATTTACTTATATCGATATTTTTCATTAATCTATATTATCAATTCACGTATTTTTTAGAATACGTATATCCACCTAATTAGAAGAGTTAGAAGCTGATGAGCATTAAATATTTATCGATCTATACGATGTTATTCGTAAGTGGGCTGTTTTTATCATTGTCTTATGCAAACAATGAATTACCTGTTGCTGACAACCATTATTCTGAACAATTTATGATCGAATTAGTAACAGATAACCTATATGTAATTCATGGCCTAAATGAAGATCCTAATCCTACTAATAGGGGTTTTATTAATAATCCTGGTTTTGTAATTGCAAATTCAGGCGTTATTGTTATCGACCCTGGTAGTAGCCAAGAAATAGGTGAAATTGTTCTTAAGCGTATTAGCAAAATAACATCTCTACCCGTCATTGCTATTTTTAATACGCATGAACACGGCGATCATTGGCTGGCCAATCAAGCAATCATAAACAAGTACCCTAATATCCCAGTTTATGCTCACGCAGATATGATTAAATCAATTAACGATGGCACTGGTAAACACTGGCTAAACTTGATGAGACGGTTAACTGAACACTCTCTACTCAGTACAAGTGTTTACACTCCAACTCACGAAGTTAAAAATAATGATGAAATAGTGTTTGATAATTTAACCTTTAGGATCCATCATTATGGTCTTAGCCACACACATAATGACATTATGATAGAAGTGGTAGAGCTCAGTACGATCTTCTTGGGTGACAATGTACTGAATAAACGCATGCCATTTCTTGATGATGGCGATATATTAGGCAATATTTCAGCTATTAATGAAGTGTTAAAATTAGAATCTCAGTATTATATTCCTGGTCATGGTCCATCAGGTTTAAATGCAATCCCTAAAGATTACCTAGAATATCTAACACAATTATATGAATCAGTTAATCACTATTACCATGAAGATATGTCTGACTTCGAGATGAAAGAACCCATTAAAGTTTCTATGACTAAATTCTCAAATTGGCTTGGTTTTGAAAAAGAGTTAGGCAGACATATAAGTTTGGTTTATCTCCAAATTGAACGAGATGACTTTTAATCCCCATAAAGAATTTATAGGGTTTTATCAAAGTATCAACTATATCGAATATAATGCTCTTAGATTACTTTCCCTTTCTTTAAGGGTAAGTAATCGTCAGTAGATCTTGTTGAGCTTACTTTTGAATAACCCTGAAGGCTTTATTTTTATCGCGACTCTCTGCCTCTAATTCTTGTTCTACTGTATTGCTATAGTGGGATATCACTTCACCATCATTTATTTTAGATGCTACTATTGATGAATAGTAATTTATCGTACCAAAGCCCTCTATAACTGAGGCTAATTGATTCACTATCTGCTGATCATCCTTAATAATTAAAATTCCTCCAGCCTTTACACTCTGCCATGCTCTTAATACGAGCTCATCCATTGTTACTTTTGATGTTTTGTCTGCTAAACAATCAATTAAAGAGACTATGTCGTAATCGGGTAAATAATTTAATGTTTCTAACTCTCCTTTATTCACCTCGATGTAACGATCATGAATTTCATGGTAAAAGCTATTTACTAGTGACTTAGTTTCAAGCAGAGATTGCTTGTCTGTACTGAAACAAACTGCCTGTTTAACCTTGATATAACTACTCAAAAGACATTCAATAGCTAGAAGGCCATTATTATTACCTATATCGCATAGTGAAACAGCATGTTTTCTGCCAAAATAATCTTGAATAATCTTTTCTACAATTGCAGTATTATTGGAGTTATTCCAGTAAGCTTGGCCAAGCTGAAATAGTGATTCACTATTACTTGTCTTTATTGAACTCTTTTGCATACTATTACGAAGAATAATATTTGAACCTTGTGCAAAAAAGTACTTTGCTGTGCTCCTAGTCATTGCTGGCCATCTCCTACCAACACGCATTGACATGACACCATCATTTTCTGCCCAGATATTACTGGTGCCCTTCCAACGGCTACGGTTAAGAAATAAGTTTTCCAATATACTTCTAGACCAGAGGTTTTTTTCTGCAGCCTGCATTTCAGGATAGACAGGTAATATTATACAACCCGTCGACTTTATTCTTGTTAGCAAATATCTAAGAAAAGAGGTCCCCCAATTATTAGCAAATAATGGGAAACTAATGCCTATATAAATACGATCAATAGAAAAAGCAGGAAATGGGAAAAATAAACTACCCTCCTTACCATCATTAAATGCAATGTCGAAATGTTGGGAGTTTGGCGTCAGACTATAGATATTTTCATTTGGCTTTATTTGATTGTTTATATCTCTTTTACCAGAGAAGTAATAATTTAAGTCTTCAGTAATGTATTTTTCATGCTTATGGATTATAAGATCTGTCATAAATTTATTTTGTGAAATTATTAAAAGTAAATAGTATGTTTAGAATTGATTAAATGTAATTCTTCATACCTGATTGGATAAATTAAACTGTGTAAATATTTGTTGCCATTTAACTAAACAGCTTAGCTAATCATTGAAGAAGTTAACTCGTCAATTAATGTTTTAGTTAGCGATTCTGCTGTTTGTCGTCGTCCTAGTGAGTAGGATGCACCCGCCCAAAAGGGTAGATATTCATATAGTTTTTTTTCAGTAGCTTTTGAACGTATATGTGATGTTAACTGGCCTTGATATGGAAATGGGGCCGCTCGATAAGGCTTCATTTCTTTTGAAAATTGATTACTAAGTACACGCGCATACTTACCCGTAAAACTATTACTAAGGCATGTATCTGCTTCGTGTTCTAACAGCGCTTCTAAGTAGTAGCTTTCTACTTTAGCTTCATCTGTAAATAAATATGCTGTACCCAACTGACATGCATCTGCACCATTTTTAATATGGAGTGCTATTTGCTCACCGTTCATTATTCCACCTGTACTTATAGTAGGAATAGATACTGCTTGTGATGCTTGTTTAAGAAGCAGGTCCGCTTTTGGTCCACCATTGCCATCTGTTAGAAATGATGCACGGTGCCCACCTGCATTAATGCCCTGTAATATTACAGCATCGGAACCTGATTTTTGAGCCAATGCTGCTTCTTCTGCATTGGTGGCAGTCATAATGACAATTATGCTATTTTGTTTAAGCTTTTTGACTATCTCTGGGCTGGGAATGCCAAAAGTGAAAGTAACAATCGTAATGTTTGTACTAAGAATAGCGTCTATTTGTGAGTTTAAATCGGGTAGGTTTGTTGTTTTTTGATCAAATAATACCGACTCGTCAATATCTAGCTGTTGATAGTAGGGTATTAGAGCTTTTACTTCTTGTGAATATTTATTTAACTCTGGAATGGTGCGTTTTTGACTTACGAATAAATTAACTGCAAAAGGTTTATCCGTCAGTGATAAGGTTTGATTGCATTGTTGAATTATTTGTTCCGGCGTTAAATTACCTAATGCCAAGGTTCCTAGCCCCCCTAGATTAGATACTATAGAAACCATTTCAGGACTACTATAACCTCCAATCATCGGGGCTTGAATAATTGGCCATTGAATGCCAACTAATTTCGTAAACCTAGTTTTAAACATTTGAATTCATCTAGTATTTGTTAAGTTTAAAGCGTTACTTAGGGTTAAGCATGTTTTTTACTTCTGTGATTTTGTTTGCTGGAAAACCACCTTCTGATGCATGATCCAATATAGCTTGCTCATTTACAGCATTATATAAACAATACACTTTATCGTCTGTTACATAACTATGAACCCATTCAATTTCAGGTCCCATATCTTTTAAGATAGAACATGATTTTTCTGTAATTCCAGCTATATCTTCTTGTGTCCAATTGCCTGCACCAGGTATCTCTCTTTCAATCATATATTTTGGCATATTAATTCTCTATATTGATAATTTAAGATTATATGTCGTTGATTTATAGTTCACTATCAACAAACACCGATAGTCTAAAACAACAAAACCAACGCCTATTATTCATAGACGTTGGTTCTATTAAGTCATACTATTTATTACTTAGTTAATGCATCAGTTGTCATAAAGCTGTTAACAATTGCAGGTCGTACAGACCATAGAATTGCTAGTACTTCATTTTGCTCTTGTTGTGCAACATTGTTTTTAGTCAATGCAGCCATAATGTCATCAACAGCAGCATTAAACTCCATTTCACTGATGTTCATATTGCTATGTCTTTCAGCTAAATCCATACCAGTGTATTTAACATCGCCACCCGTTGCCATTGCAAATATTTCAAAAACACGTTCTTTGACAGTGACAGCATCACTATAAAGAAAACGCCCTTTTACAATGGGGTTATTTGAATGATTAGTCCAGATATCTTCTACTATTGCTCTTGAGACTACTTCACCACCAATGCGTTCATAAAGCGTTGGACCTGCTGGAGCTGCCATTGCTTCTTTCTCAGCCATTACATTAACTGATGTAAATGAAGCACATACAAGGCCTACAATGGCAATACTTTTAAGTAATTTTTTCATATTGTTTTCTCGCTAATTATTTGTTTACAAGCTTAACTTATTTAAATGCCCATGTTAGGCCTAGACCCGCTTGCCATGCACTTGCTTCAATATTTAGAGAACTAATATCTTGATCTCTTTCAATTGTATAAGCAGCATGTACATCAACTTTAATATTTGGCATTAATTGATAACCTACACCAGCCGTAACAGTATCTTCCCAGATAGCTGCTGCATTAGTGGCTTGGAAATACTCGACCACGGCACCGGTAACAGGAAGAGGGCCAACTGGGCTACCGATTACGTCATTATTACCAATACCAATCACGCCTGGAGATAAGTTACGTTTAATCGGATCTCTTGCATGGCTATAACCAATACGCCATTGTGCAGGACCTGTTGTTAATTGTGCACCTAAAGCAATTACTGTTTGATCTCTATAAAAATCTTTGTAGAAGTTTGCACTGCTCCAGTTTTTATGAATAACATCAGCATTTATTTGTAGATTACCGCCCATGAAACTATTATTGGCAATACCAATAGCAAACTCTTCAGGTTGAGCTACATCATCACTCCAAAAACCACCCGAACCGTCAGAAATATAATCATCATATTCAAGTACAAGTTCAGTTTTGTAATAAGCACCGAAGCTGGTTGCACCCATATCATATTTAACACCTAAGGTGCCACGAGCACCAAAGGCATGTGTTGAAGCAGTATTTTGCGAAAGGCTAGCTTGAAAGTAACCATTACCTAGTGTGGCTGTTGCACCAAGAGATAAATTTTCTGTTAGTTTATAACCAACACCTAAATTAGCGTTAAACATGACAAGTTCGCCAATAGGATCGCCGCCAAGTCCAGACTCTCTAAAGTCAGAACCAACACCGGACTGAACTGTTACACCCATACCGACAACTAGATTCTCACTGAATGCTTGAGTAACCGCAACTGTTGGCACTAAATAAGGGTCTGTTCTTGATTCTTTTTCAAAGCCTGCAGGAACAAAAGCATCAATAAATCCGCCTGTATGATTCTCTTTGGCTGTGAGTGTGTGGTCAAAATATGTCGCACCAAAAGTAAAGCTAGTACCTTGATTATATTCAGTTAATGTTGCAGGGTTACCAAACACTGCCGCAGCAGGTTCAACAGTACGAGCAACGCTAGCGCCACCCATGCCGCCTGTTGCAGGTAACAAATTATTATTTAAATCAGTACCAAACGTGCCTGAAAATGCAACTGAAGACGATGTTAGCATGCCTATTAATAGAGCTATTTTTTTCTTGTTCATGTTCTCTCCTAATAAATTACTTTAATGTTTATAAGTAATTAAAATTTATTTTAATTCATCCACTGAAAGGGTTTTTCACCAGCAACTTTGAAGTAAATAGACATATTAACTATATGCGTTATTAATAAAGCTGCACCAATTCCCACAGCCCATAGTGGTTGGCGAAAATTCTCATTCAAATGTGCGCCGATGTCATACAAACCATATCCGACGATTCCAGTCCATATAGCCATTACGATTAATGCTTTAAATGAAGCCATTTCTTTCTCTCCCATACTAATTATTTATTGATTTAATTTATGCACTTGTAATTGGATGTGTATTACTCTTATCCAGAAATTTATCAAAGAAAATCTCATCATTACTTATGCCGTTCTTTTCAAAAATATCTATTGCTGCATCTATCATTCCAGGTGGTCCACATAGATATGCTTGTCCGGAAAGTACAATACCTTCCTCGACAATATAATCTATGCAAGATCCTCTTGCCCCTTTCCATGAGCTATCTTCTGCTTCCATGGAAAGGCAAGGAATATAGACAAATTTTCCTAGCTCATTTTTTTCCCAATCAGCTGCTAATTGATTGATCAAATCACCACAATAGAGATCAGCTTCTGTTCTAGCTCCGAACAGAAAACGAACATCTCGTTTAACTCCTGATTCTAATGCTTGTTGTAAAACACTGATGATAGCGCTCATGCCACTACCACCTGCTACACATGTCATTGGTACTGATTCTTCTTTTAAACCAAATAGACCATATGGTCCTGACATTGTTAAAGACTGGCCAGTTCGCTCTTCTGCAAACAACCATTCAGTAAATTCGCCACCAGGTACTTTTCTGATATAAAATTTAAATTGGTTTTGATTTAGATGTGGCGCTGTTGCAAATGAATAGTTTCTACCATCTTGTAATTCTGGCAATTTTAGATCAGCGTATTGACCCGCATTGAACAGACTTACACCTTTAGGTAACTCATTTGCATCAATTTCAAGGATGACCTCTTTAATATCATGAGTGAGATCATTTATTTGTGTAATGACAGCGTCCGATTCCCAATGACTTTGCTTTTGACTATCGTCAAGCAATTCAACTTCGATCGATGTATCAGATCTTAATCTGT
>CAJXPP010000060.1 GCA_913058195.1 uncultured Gammaproteobacteria bacterium
TCGTGGGCTCGGAGATGTGTATAAGAGACAGAATATTTACAAGCAATGCTCGTCAGATTAAAAAATCATCTTCAGGATTTTTTTCATCCACTCTCTCAGGTTTATTTGGTAAAAAGAATCCCTTACCACTCCCCACTCTTTACCTACCTACCCCTGAAAATGAAACCACAGATTTAACGCCTATTGTAGAGATTCGTGAGTTAGAACAACTTTTAGAAAACATTTCAGCTAAACACGACAATGCTCAAGCTGAAGTCCTAAGCAATAACCTTAGAACGATTAATCGTACTAGCATTCCTGTCAATAAACGCTACGCATTATTAGAACGCTATGCAGAGCCGATTCACCATTTGGTTACCAATCAACATTTAAACAGAAATAAAATCAAACAAGCTTCGCATACTGACTATTTAAAAAATATTCATGCCTTAAGCTTATTAATTGAAGAGCTCCTTATTGGCTATCAATGCATCATTAATAATGAAATCCTAAACAATAATAAATTAAAGCCTAAAACAACTTTTTTACTTGCCATGAATCGCATTGCTGAATTTATTTCGCTCTCTGTTTTCTATGCCAATGCTTATTATTTTTCACCGCCTAAAGCCTCTATAAATAAACTGCATCAACTTTATCTATATTGTGAATATTATCAGGTTCTAGATATAGAGGTTGAAACCAGTGAGTCAAGGCCTTCAACATTTAATCAAATATATATCACTCTCATGCTTACCTGCATTGCTAACTCAAGCAGGCTAACTGAACATGACATTCTTAAACTACCTGAATTAATGCACCGGTTTGCTAATAAAATTGAAGTGCGAGCAGCCAAAGAAAACCAACAGGATCTATATCATAAGCCTGAAGCTGTGGGTTGTTTTACACTCTCAATGTCAACAGACAACCCACCAAAATCATTATTTGAAACAAGCTCACGATCCGGTACAGTTAACCAATTAAGAACATTTGACACACATGCAATGCTCGTAGAAATTGAAAGCCAATTTCAACAAAAGAATGTACCTGATGAAATTCAATTACTGAAAAAAATCATTCCTCAGTTCAATGCTTCTTATACTCGAAGTTTTGAAAGAAAGCCCTGCCATGATAATCCTAAAGTACAGTTGTTAAATGGCATTCCAGCAATACATACCTACTTAACAAATCAAACTCACCCTGACTCATCCTTTTGCACTTTACGTAACCAAAGTAAAGGTGGAGCGATGATAAACAGTGATATATTAGATAGCTACTACTTAGAGATAGGAAGTATTGTCGGTATAATAAACGCTGACAACTCACATCAATTAGCTGTTGTTCGCTGGATAACAACTAATAATCACGGTGCTTCTCATATCGGATTAGAATTTTTACCTGAGCCAACACCCGTTCAAATGATTGTTGGAAGCAAGACAAGTTCCTTCGTAGGTTTACTGTTACCAATCCATTCAGGTGATAAATCGTCTAATACTATTATTGTTGATAATGATACCTATCTGCCTCTTCAAACAATCAGTGTGACAGAGAATAATAACAACTATAAGATAGATATAGGCTCTTCACTAGATACTTCGTATAACTGTGAACAATTTAGTTACAAGATTAAACGTTAATCAAACACATTTAAATTTAAGGTATACATCTCATGCGTATGTTATTTAAGCTCATTCTCTTTATCATCATCCTCATTATTGCAGGACTGATTGCTTTGCCTTTTATTGTTGATCCTAATGATTACAAACAAGAGATCACTGAACAGGTAGAAAAAGCAACAGGGCGCACTTTAATTATTAATGGTGATATTGATTTATCCGTTTTCCCATGGATAGCACTTGAACTAGGTCAATTATCATTAAGTAATGCTCAGGGTTTTAAAGCTGAAACATTTGCTAATGTTGATGCTGCAGACATTCGTATTAAATTAATGCCCTTACTCAGTAAGAAGCTAGAACTAGATACTATTATCTTAGATGGTTTAGTTTTAAACCTAGAAAAAAATAAAGCTGGAAAAACTAACTGGGACGATCTTACCGGTGGTTCAAAGAAAGTAGATGACAAGAAACCTGCTGAGAGCAACGCTTCTAATCAAGAAAGTTCAGCATCATTAGCTGCAGTCACAATTGCTGGCGTTAAATTGACTAATGCCAATATCCTTTGGGATGACGCTTCTACGGCTGAAAATTATCAGTTAAAAAACTTTAATCTAACCACCGATCCTCTTATTCCAAGTAAGCCAACTGCTCTTAATATCTCATTTAATGTTGCTAGCCAAAAGCCGCAAGCAGAAGCTCATATTGAACTAGCAGGTAAAATTATGCTTGATATGGATAATCAGCAATATAGTTTTACTGGCTTAAATTTCAGTACTCAAGCCAAAGGTTCTGAAATAGGCTTCGAAAAAGCAGACATTAATCTAACTGGTGATATAACTGCTGACATGGTTAAACAACTCATCACCGTTGATGGCCTACAATTATCAGCAGAAATAACCGAGCCATCATTGCCAGGAGGCAAAGCAAATTTAGAGTTATCATCAAATATCATTGCCAATATGAAGCAACAAACAGCTGACTTATCTAAGCTAGTTATTTCACTCCAGGACTTATCAATAACGGGTGATGTGAAAGCAAGCAAGTTATCCTCAGATAATCCGAATGTGGACGGCACTATTAATATTGCAGCCTTTAACTTACGTCAGCTAGCTAAGAGTATGGCTATTGAGCTTCCTATTATGGCTGATGATAGTACGCTAGAGCTAGTGCAGTTAAATACTAATTTCTCAGCATCTAGTAAGCACTTTAATGCTAAAAATATTGCTGTAATACTTGATCAAAGTGAGTTAACTGGCCAATTTAGTCTTACGAACTTTAGCAGTCCTGCTTATAACTTCAAGTTGAATTTGGATGAAATTGATGCCGATAGATACCTTCCTCCGGCAAGTGAAGAAAGTGCATCTACGACTCCGACTAGCAGTTCTCCTGCTCCAGCAAGCGAAGCTTCTTCTGGCGCTGATAAACTACCACTAGAACCTTTAAGAGCAATTAATGCTAAGGGTATTATTGATATTGCGAAGCTAAAAATTAGTGGTACACATAGTGAAAAAATTCACCTAGAGCTTAATGCCAGCAAGGGTTTAATAAAACTAAGCCCTATAAGTGCTAACCTTTATCAAGGCCAATATAAAGGTAATGTAAATCTTGATGCTCGAGGAAAAACCTTAAAGCTAGCAATCGATGAAAATTTAACGGACGTACAAGCTGGTCCTTTACTTAAAGATCTAACTGGAGATGATCAACTATCTGGAGCAGCTAATGCCCAAGTGAAATTAACAGGTAATGGGGCAACGGTAGATGGCATCAAAAAGACACTCTCAGGTAAAGGACAGTTCTCCTTTAAGGACGGTGCTGTAAAAGGTATCAATATTGCTGAAAGTATACGAAAAGCAAAGGCAGTTTTAAAAGGTGGCACTACCACTACATCAGAAGCTCCCTTACAGACTGATTTTGCCAGTCTAACAGGGTCATTCGTAGCAACGAACGGTATTATTTCGAACCAAGATCTCGCCTTAATGTCTCCTTTATTACGCCTTAATGGCGCGGGTAAGGTAGATTTACCGAAAGAAGGTATTAACTACGGTCTAAAAGTTTCAATCGTAGGGTCTTCGAAGGGACAAGCAGGAAAAGAACTAGCCGACTTAAAAGGTTTAACTATTCCGGTAAAAATTACTGGTACCTTCAGCAAACCAAAACCTAGTGTAGATCTAGCCAGCATGTTCAAAGAACAAGCTACAGAAGAAATCAAAGCTAAAGTTGCCGATAAATTACAAGATAAACTGGGTGGAGACTTAGGTGGTTTACTTGGAGGAGTTCTTGGCACTACAGCAGCTCCGACAGAAGAAAAAGCAACTGAGGATGTTCCAGAAAAATCTACTGAAGATGAAGCTAAAGATGCCCTCAAAAATACACTTAAAAGTTTTTTCTAAAACATAAGCCCAATATACCCGCTAAAACTTATTAGCATCATTTTTCAGCGGGTTAAATCGATAAAGTAATGATATTTAGTGACCAATTATTAGCATGGTTTGATCTACACGGCCGAAAAGACCTTCCATGGCAACAGCAAGTAACACCCTATAGAGTATGGCTATCAGAGATAATGTTGCAGCAGACTCAAGTCAGTACTGTGATTCCATATTTTCAACGCTTCACTGAGTCATATTCAGACATATCCTCACTTGCAGAAGCACCATTAGATGATGTGTTAGCCTTATGGACAGGCTTAGGCTATTACGCTAGAGCAAGAAATTTACATAAAGCTGCTAGAATTATTGTTGCTGACAACGATAGTAAAATGCCTAATACTCTTGATGACTTAATAGCTTTACCAGGCATTGGCCGCTCAACAGCTGGGGCAATCATGGCGCTAGCACATCAACAATCAGCCGCTATTCTTGATGGTAATGTTAAGCGCGTGCTTGCTAGATATTATCGCGTTGAAGGTTGGCCTGGTAAAAAGCCTGTTGAAAATGAACTTTGGCAACTCGCAGAAAAGCTATTGCCTAAAGATAGAATCTCACACTATATTCAAGCTCAAATGGATTTAGGTGCAACACTTTGTACTCGTACAAAACCTCAGTGTAATAATTGCCCCTTAAAAGATAATTGTCAGGCATATCTACATGATTTTCCGCAAAATTATCCGCATTCCAAACCCAAAAAAACAATACCATCTAAAGAAACTTATTGGCTAGTGATGCAATCAACAACAGGTAAAATCCTATTAGAACAGCGCCCACCAAGCGGTATTTGGGGTGGTTTATGGTCCTTTCCAGAAGTGAATTCACCTAGTAAAATCAGTGATATATGTGCGAATAAATTCAACCTTAATATAGCCAAAATTACCGCTCAGCCTCACTTTAAGCATGTTTTTAGTCATTTTAAATTATCGATTCACCCTCACCTTATTCAGTGCTCTCAAACTGACACTCAGATTAATGAGAATAATAATGCTTATTGGTATAAAATAAGTGACGCATTACTGCTCGGGCTACCCGCACCAGTAAAGTCTTTTTTACAATCATTACAGTAATTTGAGGATCTAATGGCAAATCGTGTTCATTGTGTTAAACTGCATAAAGAAGCTGATGGGCTGGATTTCCCACCCTATCCTGGTGAGCTTGGCATAAAGATCTATGAGTCTGTCTCGAAAGAGGCGTGGCAAATGTGGTTGGGCCAACAAACGATGTTAATCAATGAAAATCGATTATCATTGGCAGATCCTAAATCACAGCAGTTTCTTAAAGAAGAATTAGAGAAATTTTTCTTTGGCGAAGGTTCTGCACCACCAGCAGATTTTGTAGCTGAATAATTTTAATTAAAACAAGTAAAGTATAGAGGTAGTTATGGCAGAGCAAGTTACTGGAACCGTTAAATGGTTCAACGACGCAAAAGGTTTCGGATTTATTGAGCAATCAAATGGCCCAGATGTATTCGTACATCACAGTGCGATCCAATCTGAAGGTTTCAAATCTTTGGCTGAAGGTCAATCTGTAACGATGGAAGTTACACAAGGTGCTAAAGGTCCACAAGCTGAGAACGTAGTTCCAGCATAAGACTATTAAAACCGTCTAATAGAGAAAGCCGAAGATTTATTCTTCGGCTTTTTTTTGCCTAAAATACACTCACATATAATTCTAATGGAATGGGGCTTCTATGAAAGTATTTAGCTATAAAAACATTCGCATTCTTTTTCTGCTCTCTTTGCTAGCATTGGTGGCGGTTTATACTAAAGAGCAACGTTTAAACAGCTTAGCTTGGTATCAAGCTATTCCCGTCATCATATTTCCCATCAACGGTGATGGTTCAACACAAACTGATCGTTATATACAGTCTTTGTCAGCTAAAGACTTCCAAGACATTGATAACTTTTTCACCCGTAATGCAAAGAAATTTCAACTCACTGCCCAATCTCCCATAAATACTAGCTTAGGCAGTACAATTTACTCTCATCCACCTGTGCCACCGAAAGACCGCTACGATACTTTAAAAGTAATATTATGGAGTATGAAGCTACGTTATTGGACTTATATGAATACGCCCGATGATATTTCGAATACAAACCGAATCCGTCTTTTTATTCTTTACCATCAAGGCACTGAAAACAATACCTTAGAACATTCTCTTGGCTTACAAAAGGGTTTAGTGGGCATCATTCATGCCTACGCTAACCCAAAGCAAAACAAACAAAATACAATTGTTATGGCACATGAAATCCTTCACACTGTCGGAGCAACAGATAAATACGATTATTCAAATAATCAACCCATTTATCCTCAAGGTTATGCCAAACCACAAAAGTCACCACTTTATCCTCAACGCTATGCTGAAATCATGGCTGGCCGAATTCCTCTATCCCAGAGCCAAGCTGAAATGCCTAAAGATTTACGGTTCTGTCTAGTGGGAGAACAAACAGCAAAAGAAATAAATTGGATACCTGCACAATGACATCCCTTATCCCAAGAAATTTCATAAAACAACAAAATTACGGCGTGTTATCAACACATTCACAATCTGAAACAGGTTATCCATTTGGTTCTATCACGCCCTATATCACAACGGATGAGGGTCAAATTGCTATCTTTATCAGTCATCTCGCTGAACATACTCATAATATTAAAGCGAATGAAAAAGTATCATTAACCATATTTGATCCTAGCGATGCTGAAAACCCAAGTTCTGGTCCTCGTATCACCTGCCTAGCAAATGCTATTCCAGCACAAAATGAAATAAGCTTACGCAAACTTTATTTAGCTCAATTTCCTAACTCTGCCTTGGTTCTAGATCTACCTGGGTTCCAGTTTTATATATTAAACTTAGTAAAGGTTAGATTAGTAGCCGGTTTTGCTCAGGTTCAGTGGTTAACACCTGAGCAACTGTCACTTTGATTTATTCAATATCTCGGCAGATTCTTTTTCAACTATACGTTTAAAGGCAGCCATGATTGCAGTGATCCTTTTTCCCTTACGATGAACTAGATACCAATGACGCATAATTGGAAAGGACTCAACATCTAAAATAGTCAATTGGCCGAGCTGAATTTCACGTCGAAGCGTATTGCGAGAAACAATACTTAGACCTAATCCCGCCTCAACTGCTTGATTGATAGCGTCATTACTACTCATTTCCATTACAGAACTTATGTCATAACCACTTTCTCTAAAAAATTGCTCCATGGCAATGCGTGTTCCTGATCCATGCTCACGCATAATGAAGGTTTCTTTTTGGATCACGCTTAGTGGAATTTTTGTTTTATTTGATAATTTATGATTTGCTTCGGCGACCACTACAAGTTCATTTTCCATGAAGGAAGTAGCTTCAACATTCATGCCTTCGGGTGGGCGACCCATAATTACCATATCAACCGTATTGTCTTCTAGGTGATTTAATAGATTGGCTCTATTCGTAACGTCTAAACTTATATTAGAACCGGGAAAGCGTTTGTAGAACTCACCCAGTAATTTTAGTGAGAAAGAACTTGCTGTCGATGCGACGGCAATTTTTAATCGCCCACGTTGACTGCCTTTAAGTTCATCCATTACATCATCAAGCTCTGTAAGCTGATTTATAATAGCCCGTGCATAGATAAGTAATTCTTCCCCAGCCTCTGTTAAAAACAGCCGTTTACCCATTTTTTCAATTATGGGCAGACCAATTTGAGACTCTAATTGCTTGATTTGCATAGATACTGCAGGTTGGCTTAGAAATAACAATTCTGCTGCACGGGTATAACTTAAGTGCTGCGCAACCACCTCAAATATTTTTAACTGTCTAATGGTTATATTCATAAAACCCATCATAAGCTTTACTTATGATAAAAATCAAAACATTTGAGTTTTATTTAAGTTAAAAATGGCCTAGAATCAATACACGTTAAGAGAACGTAAACATTTACCAAATATTTTAGAACGGCGAATAATTCTCGCCACTGACTATAATTCAATAGAGAGAAGGTATTAATAATGGATCAATCATCACGTTATGCAGATCTCAGTCTGAAAGAAGAAGATCTAATCGCAAATGGCGGCCACATGCTTGTCGCCTATACCATGACCCCTATGCCAGGCTTTGGCGGCTATTTAGAAACAGCTGCTCATTTTGCTGCCGAATCCTCAACAGGTACCAATGTTGAAGTTTCAACAACTGATGACTTCACTAAAGACCTCGATGCAATGGTCTACGAGATTGATGAAGCTAAAGGCATCATGAAAATTGCTTACCCAAACGACCTGTTTGACCGTAATATCATTGATGGCCGCACTATGGTTGTATCATTTCTAACGCTTGCCATTGGTAACAACCAAGGCATGGGCGATGTGCAATGCGCGCAAATGCAAGATTTCTATGTACCAAAAGCAATGTTAGATATTTTTGATGGCCCATCAATGGACATCACCGATATGTGGAATACGCTTGGTCGTAGCCGCGTAGATGGTGGTTATATCGCTGGTACAATCATCAAACCTAAATTAGGTCTTCGTCCTAAGCCTTTCGCAGAAGCAGCATACCAATTCTGGTTAGGTGGTGACTTCATCAAAAATGATGAACCACAAGGAAACCAAGTCTACGCACGCATGAAAGATGTAACGCCATTAGTGGCTGACTCAATGAGACGTGCTCAAGATGAAACAGGTGAAGCAAAATTATTCTCTGCTAATATCACAGCCGATGATCACCATGAAATGTGTGCTCGTGCTGATTATATTTTAGAAACATTTGCTGAAAATGCACATCACGTTGCATTCTTAGTTGATGGTTATGTTGGTGGCCCAGGTATGGTGACAACTGCTCGTCGTAACTACCCTAACCAATATCTACATTACCATCGTGCAGGTCATGGTGCAGTAACATCACCATCGTCTGTTCGTGGTTATAATGCCTTTGTTTTAGGTAAACTTTCGCGTCTTATGGGTGCGTCTGGTATCCACGTAGGCACAATGGGTTACGGTAAAATGGAAGGTGGCGCAGATGATCGTAACATCGCTTATATGATCGAACGTGATAGTGCTGATGGTCCTTTCTTCCATCAAGAATGGCATGGTATGAAACCAACCACACCGATCATTTCTGGTGGTATGAATGCACTACGTTTACCTGGTTTCTTTGAAAACTTAGGTCACGGTAATGTTATAAACACTTCTGGTGGTGGCGCTTATGGCCATATTGATAGCCCAGCTGCTGGTGCAACATCATTGCGTCAAGCATTCGAATGTTGGAAAGCGGGTGCAGATCCGATTGAATTTGCTAAAGAGCATCATGAATTTGCTCGTGCATTTGAATCATTCCCTGGTGATGCTGATAAAATATTCCCAGGATGGCGTGAAAAATTGGGCGTACATAAGTAAGCTCAAAGCCAAAGAAAAAAGATACCTCCCTGCTTCGGCAGGGAGACTATCCCCTCCCATAAACAGCTTAATAATTATCCTGTTTATACATAATAAAAAGCATTCAGTAAAACGAATGACTCATCCCATTTTTTTTCCTGAGTTCTTTTCTCTAATAAAGAAGCCAACACTATGACTGATACAAACCAATATCTAATCAAAGACGAACCTTTCTACCAAGTACAAAGTGATGAGGTAGAACTATATAGTGCAGCCTATGAAGCGCGCTTGCCCGTCATGGTTAAAGGTCCTACTGGTTGTGGTAAATCACGTTTCATTGAACATATGGCATGGAAACTCAATAAGCCATTGATCACTGTTGCCTGTAATGAAGATATGACTGCTTCTGACTTGGTCGGTCGTTACTTATTAGATGCAAATGGTACACGTTGGTTAGATGGTCCCTTAACGGTTGCTGCACGTATTGGTGCAATTTGTTATTTAGATGAAGTGGTTGAAGCGCGCCAAGATACAACGGTAGTGATTCACCCTTTAACAGATCATCGTCGAGTATTGCCACTCGATAAGAAAGGTGAGTTACTTGAGGCTCATCCTGATTTCCAACTGGTTATTTCTTATAACCCTGGTTACCAAAGTCTAATGAAGGACTTAAAACAATCTACCAAACAACGTTTTACTGCCTTTGAGTTTGATTATCCCTGTCTCTTATACAC
>CAJXPP010000061.1 GCA_913058195.1 uncultured Gammaproteobacteria bacterium
ACACAGAGTAGATCGTCGGCAGCGTCAGATGTGTATAAGAGACAGTAGTAGTATTGCAGACCAAACCAACTTATTAGCATTAAATGCTGCTATTGAGGCTGCACGTGCTGGTGAACATGGTCGTGGTTTTGCTGTTGTTGCTGACGAAGTTAGAACCTTGGCATCTAGGACCAGTGAGTCAACAATAGAAATCGAAGAGATGGTAAAACAAAATACTGCCTTATCTCGTGAAGCTAAGAAAGGTATAGAACACGTACAAACACAATCTCTTCTTAGCCAAGAACTTGTTAATGAATCATTTGATGTGATTGATAAAATAGAACATGGTGCAGAAAATGTGTCTTCTACTGTTGCTGGATTACTTTAATTTCTGAAGCTGGCTGTCTGCAAGTACGATTAGTTTAAGGGGCGAAAGCCCCTTTTTCTGGGTGAATAAAACACTTAAATAAGGTGTTAAATTGTTTATAAACAGCTAATTAAGGTGTATATATAATGTTGTATATAGGTTTAATTTACTGTTGGTCTGGGCTGGGCAATATATTAGAAAAGCAAGGTAGCTAGCTAAATTTTGTATTTATCCTATTAGAAGTATTAATCATAATGAAAGCTCATACAAAAGAAAAAAAGTAAATTCTCTAGAGTAGAAATAGCTAGCCAGACGAAAGTATTGGGCTTTGTTGTGGGCGCGACTTGCTAGTAAATTCTACAATTAGATATGAGGATGGAGTGTGACAAATAAGATTATCCTGCTTGCTGCAATGCTACAAAAGATTCTTCCAACCTTCTTTCAGCAAAGCGATCTCGAGCACGGTTATGTATATCAACTACTCGTCTGCCATAAGGTCTAGTCCGAGCTTGGGGGTTTGTTGCTGGGTAATCAATATCAAACCTTCTTTTATCAGCAATATGTCTTCGGTCTTTATAACGTTTGAATGTACAACTACACCTTGAGTTTGTGAATAGATCAATAATATCGCTATTAAGCATTCGCTTACCAGCAAGCTTTGACAATCCACAATTACAGCCTTCTCCTGCAATGATTTCGATAGCTTGGTAATTCATCTGATTACCTCCTCTCAGCCTCGGTGGCTCCACTTTTTTATGACTAACTTAGCAATACAGTTTATTCAATTTTATGCATTCCCATGTTCGGATAATTAACTAGACAAGTTATTTGAATGAATGTTGCAGATTTTAAATTAAAGGTCATTAAGTACGGCTTATAATAAACTTCACTATGTATCTGTAGACATGAGTTTCATCTTAATTTTATCAAAGGTGATAAGACAGATAATGTGTATGAGAGGATTTTTGGGATTAACTGACAATAATGAAGTGATAATGTCAGTTAAATGAGAGGCTACAAAATCATTGTCTGCGGGAGTAAACGACAAGGCAAGTGATATACATTTATGACAACAACCTTGCTGAATCACGCTCTTTAGCTGTGAAAATGCTCGATTTTTGGTTCTAATGATGATTCTATGTGTATCTACTAATTGTGATAGGCTAGTTTATTGCTTTATTATCCATTTTGCTAAATGGTGACTGTTTTATCCATTATATTTTTATATTTAGGGCTTAATTTTGACTACTTTTTCATTGCTTAAACCACTACGTGCTGTTTGCCTTTTTATCTGCTTAGGCTTTTTATCTGCTTGTGTAACAAATTCTAAACCATCATCAGCTAACAATGTTAGCTTTGGTGAGCAACCAGCAGACTATAAAAGTATCGTCAAAACCTATCTTGAGAAAAACCCAGAAAAAATCCCTTTAGATTTAGAAAGGATTGACTTTCTAAACGAACCTAATAAGTTTATTTATGAAACCTTTACTCAAGAGAAGTTTGGTTATCGCGTTTGTACTATGATAAATACTAAATCTGCTAGAGGTTTACGAGCTCATTTCTTTTTAGTTAATAACGGCAAAGTAATTAAACATTTACAAGATTTAGGCCTTGTCCCACTGTCTAAAGATATCTGTGATATTGATGTGCTCAGCTCAAATAGCAGAATGGCAAAGGCAGCCGTTGTGCCAGAAGTTGTTGATGAAAATGGCTTTAAATATATCACCTGTCAAGTAAATGATAATGAGACTTTCTTTGCCTTTAACTCCGAAAAACGCCAATTATTAAAGCAATACGATGGTAAACAACTCGCGGTGTTTGATATTGAGCAGCTTACTGACACCTATATAGTGGCAACATCGGCAGATAGCCGTATTTCTATCAATCGTGTCTCTGGCACGATGCTAGATCAAACGAATGGTATAGAAACACAGGCACTATGCGAGTTAAGTAGTAAACAGCGATTTTAATTAAAGGCTCGGGCTTTACTAATTAAACTTAGCCTATATTCTTAAAATAGTTGGTATTGAAGTTAGGCTGTTAATGCTTTTTAGAAAAGAGTAAAACTCTGTAGCTGATTAATGCTTGCTATACTACTTGAATGAATGATTGCACATATCAAGTGTTTTAAGGGATGAGACATCAGGTAAAAATATGATGATAAGAATTATTACAGTAATCATGTTACTGAGCATTTCTCACTTAAGCATTGCGGCTGATGAACAATTGCTTACAGGTACTGAGTTGCCGGAGTCAGTTAAAAAGCAAATTAACAATATTGATACTCTGCAATTGCAAAAGCAACTTAGCAAACACCCCATGACTCTGCTAATCGATGTGCGTGTCGAGGAGGAGATCATGCTGCAGGGCGGCACCATTGATGCTGCTTTGAATACGATTATTCCTCGGGGTTGGTTAGAAGTGCGTATCGATGAATATGCACAAAGTAAAGATATACCTATCATCGTGTATTCTGGCTCAAATAATCGTAGTCCTTTTGCGGCTAAGACTCTGATGCAGATGGGTTATACCAATATCATGAATTATGCTGATGGTTTTTTAGAGTGGAAAAAACAGGGGCTAGCCATTGATATCCCTGATAAAGAATTAGAATCGTTTCTGTATAGCAAACCAATACGTGTAGCTGAAGGTGTATGGTCTGCAATTGGTGCAACAGCAGCGCCAAGTTATGCCAACTCAGGACATAACAATAATCTTTCGTTCATTATTACAGATGAAGGTGTGGTGGTTATCAATGCAGGGGCTAATTATCTGCTAGCCAAATCACTACACGATGAAATCAAAAAGGTTACTCAGCAAGCAGTTAAATATGTAGTACTTGAGAATGAGCAAGGCCATGCTTCATTAGGGTCTAATTACTGGAAAGAGCAGGGCGTTGCCATCATTGCACATAAAGATGCTGATACCGTTATTCGTCAGAATGCTGGGTCTATGCTGGATAAGATGAAATCCTACGCTCGTGACAAGGCTTGGAAAACAGCAGTAGCTTTCCCAGATCAAACCTTTGATGAACAAATGATACTTGAAATGGGTGGTCAACGGATTGAGTTGCTTTACTTAGGCTCTGCTCATGGCCCTGGAGATCTAGTTGTCTGGTTACCCGACAAAAAGCTAGTTATCGCAGGAGATATGGCCTTCCATGAACGGATGCTACCGATTTTTGAGTATACTGATACAGCTGCTTGGTTAGAAACTTGGGATAAATTTGCTGCACTAGAAGCTGAAATCGTTGTGCCAGGTCATGGCGGCCCAACTAATATGATCGAAGTGACTAAATATACCTATGACTATGTAGCTTATATGCGTAGTGAAGTTGAAAAGATACTGGACGAGGGTGGAGACTTAAATGATGTTTACAGCATCGATCAAACTGCCTATGCACACCTAGATACTTATGACCGTTTAGCAAAGCTAAATGCCAGTACGCTATATCGTGTAATGGAATTTGAATAATCTAAAAAACTAGCAACTATTAATGCTTGTGGCGTTAAACTGAGAGTAAGCTAGTATTTTAGTAGAGACTTTTACCCATTTTCTGGAGTGGGTTGTTAAGCTTATATTGGCTTAAACACCATCCAATATAAGTTAGCTAATGGTAGCAAAGTTGCTATCGTTCCAAATATTATCCATAACCTTCCTAGCTTCCAATACTTTTCTGGAATGGACTCTTCTGCTACAAATTGTTTTGCCATTTTTGCTTGCTTAATCTGTACGGGAAGTAATATTGCTAGCCAAATCACACCAGATGCTATGAATAGCGCATTACCCCAAACTAACCATTTTACTGTGTAATAATCCATTCCATGTAGCTCGGCATTAGTTATTCCTGTTACGAAAATAAGTAATACGCCACCGAGGGTGAAGATATAGTCAGTTACTGTTACTTGATGTTGAGCAAAAGCAATAATTTGCTGGTTATTTGTTCTATCGGCCATGACTTTCCACCAGCCAGTTACAATAATATTACCAAGAAATATTACTACTCCAAATATATGCAGACTTTTTAATAATAGATAAGTGTCCATAATATTTGTCCAAATTACTTTTTGCTAAGCTGAAGAATTTTATAGTACCTGAATTACCATTTTCATCATAGAAAAAGCCACTGTATAGTTTTCATACTTAATTTCAAACGTTTTCTTAATATACATCCTTAAATCAAATATCCAGAAGTATAAATTAAGCCTGATCTACTACAGATTAGCAATTCATGACGGTGAGAAGGGGCTAAATCACTAAGTTTTAGTATTTCCTGAACAACGATCTTGTTAAATTTTATAAATAAGATGAATGTTTTAGATGTGATGTGCTGACGACTCTTATTTTAAGTGTTATCGCAAGCAACAAAAAAGCCGTAATGAACTTAATCATTACGGCTTGATATTGTAAATTGTGCGTGTTTTGTTTTAAGCTGCTGAGCTTTTAGCCTTACGACGTAAACCCATGAAACCTAGAAGAGCAGGAGCAAACAAGAATGCTGCTGCTGGGATTGGCACTGCGCTTACTGATACTGCATCAAGGCTACCGCCTAGTGAGTCGTTTGTTCCTATGGCAGTAAATTTAAGTGTATCTTGACCGGTACCTGCAACCATAAATTCAAACACTGTCCAATCGTGGCTGCTACTACCTGCAGCAGAAACTGGACCTAACTCTACGCCATTCCATGTTACTGAAATACCATTAGTGCTTTCTGGTTGATTAATTCGTGGTGAGTAAGCAAATGATAATAAATAAGACTGGCCAACAGTAGTCTGTAAAATTTGTTGAATTGCACTATTTGAGTGAGAATCAAGCTCAGCAAATTGCGCGCCATCATAAGCTGTACCGGCAACGTTGTCTCTAATCTCTACACCCTGTCCTTCTGTAGTCCAGCCTAGTCCCGTAGCGCCAGTTTGATGAACACTCCACGTTCCAGTAGGAATGTTTGGATCTTCAAAAGAACCATTTTCTACTAGATTCATGCCTGCAGCGTTCACTTGCGTGGACAAAGCGAATAATACTGTAGCAATAAATAATTTTTTCATGTTATATCCTAATATTTACGAGTTTGATGGGGATTGTCATATTCGTGAACTCTGTCACATTTTTCTAGTTTGGTAGGAATATATCAGCTTTTGTGATGCTTGTCACACTTTTACTTCCAGTTAATTATTCAATAGCCATAAATCTAAGACTAAACATGGTGTGGAAGCCTAGTGGTATCGCCATAAATATAGACAAAAGATCGCTCTAAAGACTAGCCTCTAAAACCTTACGACTCATTGTTAAGTTAACGGTGTCGTGTTCTCCTAGGGTTACCATTCCATGGGCTTCAAGTCGATCCAATAATGGCTGGATATCTTTTGAATCAATATTGTATGCGCTTAACCGTGTTTTTATGCCAAGTTGCTCAAAAAAGTTTCGGGTGTTATTAATTGCCATATTAATGCGTTGAGCATCAGTCCCCGTATTGATGTTCCAAACGCGGTCAGCATATTGAAGCAGCTTTTCTCGTTTTTCTTCACGACGAAGATCTAGCATAGTAGGTAAAATAATTGCTAATGTTTGAGCATGATCTAAACCATGTAAGGCGGTAATTTCATGGCCAATCATATGGGTTGCCCAATCATGTGGTACACCGGCACCAATTAAACCATTCAATGCGAGTGTGGCTGTCCACATTAAATTTGATTGTAGGTCATAATCACGTGGGTTTTCCATTAGTGATGGGCCTATTTCAATTAATGTTTGCAATAAGCCTTCTGCAAAGCGATCTTGTACTAAGGCATTTGTTGGATAGGTGAGGTATTGCTCCATAATATGGGTATAAGCATCGGCAATGCCGTTTGCTAACTGACGCGGCGGTAAAGAGTAACTCTTAGTTGGATCAAGTATAGAAAACTGTGGGAAGGTTTGTTTGCTTTTAAAATATAGCTTATCGTGCGTTTCTTTTCGGGTGATGACTGAACCATTGTTCATTTCAGACCCTGTTGCGGGTAAGGTTAGCACTGTACCAAAGGGTAACGCTTGGGTGACTTCGCTGCCGACAGTTAATAAAATATTCCACGGTTCGGTTTTGGCAAATACGGCGGCGGCAACAAATTTAGTGCCATCAATTACAGAGCCTCCACCAACGGCAAGCAAGAAATCAAGTTGATTTGATTTCACTTGTTCAACTGCTTTCATTAGAGTTTCATAGCTTGGATTGGGTTCTATGCCTGAAAACTGTTCACTGTAACGGTTACCTAAGGCTTGCGTAACTTCATCTAAAGTACCGTTTTCTTTTGCGCTCTTTCCACCTAATAAGATCAGAATACGTGCATTTTTTGGTACTAATTGATCAAGCTCAGCAACTTTTCCTTCACCGAATACAATATGGGTGGGATTATAAAAGTTAAAATTTAGCATGGGTAAATTCCATTATATTCAAATTTAAAGTGACAAATTTATTTAGTTAGATGAGGAAATAAATTGTGTATTTTTTCAGGCGATAACTGATTCATCGTTTTTATATTGCGTTTATATACTTCATCGGGTGAAGCCATATTTTCGAGCGCTTTTGTTAGGCTATCTTCACGGAGTATATGTAGGATCGGATAAGGCGCACGATTAGTTAGGTTTTCGACAGAATCGGAAGTTGTTTCTGCAAAGCAATAGTCAGGATGGAAGCTCGCGATTTGGAAAATACCTTCCCAGTCATTGTCAATGATTAGACCATCAGCAATATCTAAGAACTCATTATAATCATCAAAGTTGAGCAGCATATCAGGAATGATAAGTAAGGTCGTTTCAACTTCGCTTGTTTCTGTTTGTGCCATAAAGTTTAATTCATCAAACAAGTCTGCGACCAGTACTTCAGGTGTCAGACCCTGACTTACTTTGAATCGAATTTGATTATTTTGTCTTGGTTTAGCAGCAAAGGGGCATAAATTCAGTCCAATGACTACATCATCAAGCCACTGCTCAACTAACTCTTGCTGTTTTGATATCACGTTATTTAACCTTATTTACTTGTTTTTGAACAGCTAACTTTTAATATGCGACCATCATCTGTTGAAATATAAAGCCAACCTTCCGGGCTTTCAATAATATTTCGAATTCGTCCATTGATTGAGCGCAGTATACGGTTTTCAGCTTTTACATTATTATTTTCATCCAAATCAATATGGTTAACATGTTGTGCTTTTAATGCGCCAACAAGTAAATCGCCAGTTAATTCAGGAAAATGATTCCCTCTATATTGTATTAAGCTACTGGTTGCTATAGAGGGGATATAGGTTTTCACTGGAGATACTATCCCGTCGCGTTCTGTACCTTCTCCAACGGCTATAGGCGCATTGTATTCTTGGCCATGCGACACTATTGGCCAGCCATAATTATGGCCAGCACGAACTAAGTTTATTTCGTCACCACCGCGAGGCCCGTGTTCACTGGACCACAATTGTTGAGAGTATGTATTGTAAAATAAGCCTTGTGGGTTTCTATGGCCGTAACTCCATACCTCAGGCAATATTTTATTATTATTCACAAACGGGTTATCGTTTGGCGTTGAGCCATCAAGGTTTAGACGTAATATGGATCCTGCATGCATCATTAAGTCTTGGCCATTGGCTCTTACACCACGTTCTCCGACCGATAAAAACACATGGCCATGATTATCAAAGCTGATTCGTCCACCATAGTGAACGGCCCTATTACTGATTGATTGTGTCACAAGTAAATCTTGCCAATCAACTAAGGCTTTATTTTCAATTTTGGCTCGGGCAAGTGTTGTTGCACCTTGTTTACCCACATCTTTATTATAACTAAAGTAGATCCAGTGCGTGGCCGAGTAGTTAGGTGATAGAGCAATATCAAATAAACCACCTTGTCCGCCGACTTTAATATCCTTAGGTAAGCCTGAAATTGATGTTAGTTTGCCTGTCTTGAGATTAACTTGGCTGAGAAGTGCTTCTCGTTGAGTAATCAATAAAGTGTTATTAGGCATGACCGCCATACCCCAAGGCACACCTAAACCAGAAGCAATAGTGTCGATTTTATAGGCAGATATTTTTTCGCTATCGCTATAACTAAAAAATGAAAAGCTAAATAATAGTGCGAATAATGCTGTTAACGAAAGGTAATTATTCATACTAAACTCGCCGAAAGGTATTAAGAACTACATGATAGCATCGAACAACCCGCTCGTACTCTTGCCCATTCAGGACGTTTTTCTGCAAACTGCTCCATTTCTGGCTGTTCATCATAGGGGTGACGCAGACATTCTAATAGCGTATTAACAAGTTTAAAATCGCCTTGTTCAGCATCATCAATGGCGAGTTGGGCTAAATAATTTCGCAACACATATTTAGGGTTAACACGATTCATCTTTTGTTTACGTTGGTCATTACTGATGCCTTCAGCATTAACGGCGAGTTGATAGGCTCGTAACCATTTACAGAGTGTATTCTTGTATTCATCCGTTAATTGATCAACTTGGTAATAGGCATCGTTCAAAGAGGCTAAGAGTTGCTCATCACTTTGCTCATTAGAATCTAGATCAACATTAGCTAATTGTCGAAAAAATATCGTCATATCAGTTTCAACTAATTGTAAAATGTCATGTAGCTGTTGGTGAAGCTCTTCATCATACTGACTCATACCTAGTTTCTGGGCACGCATTGCCTGAATCGTATCATTATAGTGATTAATATAGTGGCTTAGAATGTCACGTAAAGGTTCAGCTTGTTCAATAAGTGGATAAATCGCATTGGCTAATTGCAGTAAATTCCATTGTGCAATAGGCGATTGATTGTTAAAACGATAACGCTTGTTTGTTGCATCGGTGGTATTAGGCGTCCAGTTCGGATCGTAATCTTCTAACCAGCCATAAGGGCCGTAATCAATCGTCAGACCAAGAATGGACATATTATCGGTATTCATCACGCCATGAACAAAGCCAACTCGCATCCAATGGGCAATCATTTCTGCAGTGCGTTCGGTGATTTCTTTAAACCATTCTATATATACATCAACACAAGGCTCGCCTAAGTGAGGGAATTCGCTTGTTATGGTGTGATCAACTATGGTTTTTAAGGTTGTCAGATCATCTCGCGATGTGAAAATCTGATAACTACCAAAACGCAGGAAGGAGGGCGCAACACGGCAAACAATTGCACCGGGTTCTTTTTGTGGGCGGCCATCATAAAACATATCGCGAACAACATCTTCTCCTGTGGTAATAAGGCTTAATGCGCGTGTGGTAGGCACGCCAAGATGAAACATTGCTTCACTACATAAAAATTCGCGTACGGATGATCGCAATACCGCTAAGCCATCGGCAGTACGTGAATAGGGTGTTTCACCAGCACCTTTTAACTGCAAACAAAAATGTTCGCCATCCTTATTAGTGACTTCACCTAAATTAATAGCGCGCCCGTCACCCAATTGACCAGCCCAGTTACCGAATTGGTGACCGCCATAACATTGAGCATACGGTTTCATATCTTCTAATAATTCATTGCCAGAAAATACATTGGTGAAGCTAGCTGACTCGCAGTCTGATTCTGCTAAACCTATTTGTTCAGCAACCTCACTAGAATAAGCAACTAACGCTGTCTCTTATACACATCTGACGCTGCCGACGATCTACTCTG
>CAJXPP010000062.1 GCA_913058195.1 uncultured Gammaproteobacteria bacterium
AGAGTAGATCGTCGGCAGCGTCAGATGTGTATAAGAGACAGGCGGGTAATCTTAGCTACGATGTAAATGAAACATTTGCCGTATTAAAACAAGATCAATTCGCCTATGAAGACCAGCGTGTTATTGATGTTGTCATCATGGGCAATAAAGCCTTATGGGAAGTGCATCATGAACGTGATCGCATCTACAACTTGCCTGAAATGTCTGAAGAAGATGGTCTCAAAGTAGCTCACCTTGAAGGTGAATATGCCGAGATGGATGGTTACACTGCTGAATCTCGCGCAGGTGAGTTATTATTAGGCGTAGGTATTCCAACTGAGCAGCACTACGGCCCAATGAGTGAAGTTGCACCCGGCTGGAAACTACGGATCTTGCTTGCTCAAGTTCTATTTGCTGAACCTGACATCTTATTACTTGATGAGCCGACTAACCATCTGGATATCAATACAATCCGTTGGTTGGAAGATATAATCAATCAACGTAGTGGCACAATGATCATCATCTCGCATGATCGCCATTTCTTAAATAGTGTGTGTACGCATATGGCAGATATGGACTTTGGTGAGCTTCGTGTTTACCCAGGTACTTATGATGAATATATGTTGGCATCAACTCAAGCGCGCGCTCAACAAATCTCTGATAATGAGAAGAAAAAAGCACAAATTATTGAGCTGCAAGATTTCGTACGTCGTTTCTCAGCTAATGCATCTAAAGCAAAACAAGCCACATCACGTGCTAAACAAATCGATAAAATAAAACTTGAAAATATCAAACCATCAAGCCGTGTAAACCCCTACATTAATTTTGATCAAGAAAAGAAATTATTCCGTAATGCGGTTGAAGTAAATAATGTTAGCCAAGGCTATGATGATGATGAGCCTCTATTTAAAGACTTCAAATTTATGGCTGAAGTTGGCGAACGTATTGCTATTATCGGCCCTAACGGTATTGGTAAATCAACACTTGCTAAAACTTTAGCTACAGAAATGCTGCCAAAAGAAGGTAAAGTTAAGTGGTCTGAGAATGTCAATATTGGTTATTATGCACAAGACCATGAATACTTCTTTGACAACGATCTAACCCTTTATGAATGGATGCAACACTGGGGAAGACCTTCAGATGACGAACAAGTTATCCGTGGCACATTAGGTCGCCTACTATTTTCAGGCGATGCTATCGACAAAAAAGCATCTATCTTATCTGGTGGTGAAAAAGGACGCATGATGTTTGGTAAGTTGTTACTACAAAAACCAAATGTCTTGATTATGGATGAACCGACTAACCATATGGATATGGAGTCTATTGAATCATTGAATATGGCATTAAATCGCTATGATGGCACTTTATTCTTCGTCAGCCATGATCGTGAGTTTGTATCATCTCTCGCTACTCGTATCTTTGATATGACTGAAAATGGCATTATTGATTTCCGTGGTGGTTATGATGAGTATCTAACAAGTCAGGGAGTTAAATAGAATACGAATAAGAGGTCAGTTATTACACTTGCTTTTTTATCGCTTTATTTTCAAGCCTTCTCCGTGCTAATGTAGGGATTTCACCTCTGTTATCAAGGATAATGCATCATGACTTTGTCACGTAACGTATTAATTTTATTATTAGTGCTCATTAGCAACATTAGTTCTGTTGCTAATGCAGCCTCTTCCACCGAAATAAATATTGGCGTTAGAGAAACACTAAAACAATTTAATCAACAAGTATCAGGAGGCAGTGAGTTTCTCAAACAAGCTAAAGGCGTACTGGTATTCCCAAATGTTATTAAAGCCGGTTTTTTCGTTGGCGGAGAATATGGAGAAGGTGCTTTGCAAGTTGGCGGTAAAACAATCGCTTATTACAGCACTGCAGCTGCATCTATCGGTCTACAATTAGGGGCGCAATCAAAATCAGTCGTATTAATATTTATGACTAATGATGCTTTAAAAGACTTTCAAACTAGCGAAGGTTGGAAAGCAGGTGTAGATGGTTCTGTTGCACTAATTGAATGGGGCGCAGCTGAAGACATTAATACCATTGATATAAAAGATCCAATTATAGGTTTTGTATTCAGCAATAAAGGACTAATGTATAACCTGACATTGGAAGGTTCTAAATTCACTAAAATAACGAAGTAATCATTATGACAACTGATCAATATCCTGAAAAAAACTGTGAAATCGATCGATTGGTATCACATCCTAAACTTGTCGAAGCAACATTAGCAGGTAAGAAAACTGAACAGCGCCGTGATGGTGTTTATGCTTATCCTGGTGAAACATTTGAACTGGATGGTGTTGAATTTACCGTCACCGGCTTAGAACGAAAAACTCTCGGCGATATGACTGATGCGGATGCACAAGCCGAAGGCTACCCAAGCATGGAAATGTATAAAGGGCTTATCTTAAGAATGCATGCAGGCATGGAATGGAACTTAGACCACAAAGTATGGGTGCATAAGTTCGAAAAATCAGCTTAACTCGTTCAAATAAAAAAGGCACTTATCAACTTAATTTATAAGTGCCTTATTATTAATCTTCGATTCTAAAACCAATTTTAATTGTTACCTGCCAATACTTCACGCCATCACCTTCGACATAACCACGCGTATCAATTACTTGAAACCAATGCATGTGTTTGACTGATGTGGAAGCCTTAGCAATCGCATTTTGTATTGCTTGATCCGAACTTTCAGCCGAGCTACCTGTTAATTCAATATGCTTATATGTATGTTCTGACATTATTATTCCCTCAATTAATCACGCAAGTAAATAAACCAATAAAACAGTCCTACAAAAACGCTGCCACCAATGATATTACCTAATGTAACAGGTAACAGATTATTAAATAAAAACCCATGCAGCGTTAAATTATCTAGATTCATAACGCCTGCAAGCTGAACTAATTCTGCTTGAGTCTGAACCACTAAGCCCGCTGGTATGAAATACATATTTGCCACAGAGTGTTCAAAGCCCATCGCCACAAAAGCAGTGATTGGAAATATAATTGCTAAGACTTTATCCACCACTGTTCGCCCAGCGAAACACAACCAAACAGCAAGGCAAACCAGAATATTACATAAAATACCCCTAGTAAATGCTTCCATCCAAGTTAGATTCACCTTTGCATTAGCAATAGCTAAGACTTTCACTCCTAATGCGCCGCCTCCTATCTGCCAGTGTCCGCTAAGATAGATAAGCAATAAAACACCTACTGCACCGATGAAATTCCCAATATACACAACACCCCAGTTAAGCAATAGTTGTTTGAGACTAACCTTTCCATCAACATAAGCCATCACGATTAAATTATTGCCTGTGAATAATTCTGCTCCTGCCACCACTACCAGGACCAGACCTAAACAAAATACAAAACCGCCAATTAGACGCATTAAACCTGCAGCAATAGAACCAAGATCGTAGGTCACTACAGTGAAAAATACAGCACCAAATGCAATAAAAGCCCCAGCTAATATTGCTAAGGCAAATACGCGCGATATATCTCCTGTACTCTTTGTAACGCCTAAATTTTCGATTCTAGCGGCAATTTCTTTCGGCGTGTAAGCATCCACAGAAAAATTATCCACAATAGTATCCTCATCAAAATAATGTTAATTAACTTCATTCTGCCTTATTTTCATATGTTCTAACAGTAGCAATAAGGCTCTAAGCTAGCTATTCATTTAACAGACTGATTTATCTATACTTTATAGTTAAACTAAAGTATAATTGTCTGATTAATCATCCCTTACATCAGCTTTGCTTAGTCTATAGCTGACTTTCACAGGCGAATACATGTCAGACACAGAACAAACTCCCGTTATTTCATTTTCAGATTTAGGCTTATCAGAAGCAGTACTTAAAGCTGTTAATGAATCAGGATACGAAACTCCTTCTCCAATTCAAGCACAAAGTATCGAACCACTTCTTGCTGGTCGTGATCTATTGGGCCAAGCCCAAACAGGTACAGGTAAAACTGCTGCATTCTCTCTACCGCTATTAAGCCGTATCGATGTAAAAGCAAAAACACCACAAATGTTAGTATTAGCACCAACACGCGAATTAGCCATTCAAGTTGCCGAAGCAATTCAAAGTTATGCTCGCCACATGAAAGGATTACATGTACTACCTATCTACGGTGGTCAAAGCATGGGCGTTCAATTAGGCCAATTAAAACGTAACCCACAAGTAATTGTTGGTACACCAGGTCGAATTCTAGATCATATCCGTCGTCGTACATTAAAATTGGGTGATCTAAAATCATTGGTTCTAGATGAAGCTGATGAAATGTTACGCATGGGCTTTATCGATGATGTTGAAACCATCCTGAAAGAAACACCTGCTGAACGCCAAGTCGCATTATTTTCAGCAACTATGCCCTCTGCTATCCACCGTGTTGCTACACGTTACTTGAAAGATCCAGTTGAAATTCGTATTAAATCGAAAACAACTACAATGGAAACTATCAATCAGCGTTATTGGCAAGTAACAGGCATGCACAAATTGGATGCCTTAACGCGTATTCTTGAAGTTGAAGAATTTGATGCAATGATAATTTTTGTGCGCACCAAAAATGCGACAGCTGAATTAGCCGAGAAATTAGAAGCGCGTGGTTATTCAAGCTCACCATTAAATGGTGATATGAATCAAGCAGCACGTGAAAAAGCGATTCAGCGCATGAAAAAAGGCAAGCTAGATATTCTTGTGGCGACTGATGTTGCTGCTCGTGGATTAGATATCGAGCGTATCAGTCACGTTGTTAACTACGACATTCCTTACGATACTGAATCTTATGTTCACCGTATTGGTCGTACAGGTCGTGCTGGCCGTAAAGGTGAAGCAATTTTGTTTGTAGCGCCGCGCGAAAAACGTATGTTGTTTGCCATTGAAAAGGCAACTCGTCAAACCATCTCCTTGATGAAATTACCGAGTACTGAAGACATTGCTGATCGTCGTGTTATGCAGTTCACACAACAATTAAGCGAAACGATTGAGGCGCAAGATTTAAGCTTCTTCCAAGAAGTGATTAGTAATTATCAAGAGTCACATGATGCTGATCCACTAGAAGTAGCTGCAGCGCTGACTTTCTTAGTACAAAAAACACGTCCACTTAAACCTGTAATACATGTTCGTGAACGTCCTGCACGTAAAGAACGCGAGCAAGGTAGCCGTAGAGAACGCCCAGAACGTGGCGAGCGCTCACAACGACCTTCATCTCCTCGTCGTGGCAATCAAACGCCTCACCGTAGCGAAGAAGGTATGCAAACATACCGTGTTGAAGTCGGTCGCTCACAAGGTGTAGAAGTTAAAAACATCGTTGGTGCTATCGCCAATGAAGCAGGCATCGATAGTAAAGATATTGGCCGAATCAGTCTGCAAGATGATTACAGCACCATTGATTTACCAGAGGGAATGCCTAAAGACTTATTCCAACAATTACGTAAAGTATGGGTTGGTAATAAACAACTTGAATTAAGCATTGTGAATAATAATGAAACTTCAGCCGAAGCTGGTTCTGATACAGCAGGTAAGCCGCGCCGTTCGGGAAAACCTCGCACTCGGGCTCGTGATAAATCGCGCCGTCCAAGTCAAAGCCGCGATAAATAGATTGTGAATTAGCCCCCTTAATTGGGGGCTTTTTTATGCGTGAAACAATTCTTTCAAATAGTGAATCTATCGGTAGAATAGTCACATGCTAAATTTTATATGGATCGCATTTTTCACTATCGCCTTTATTGTTGCGTTGATAAAGCTGCTTGCATTTGGTGATACTGAGATATTTGGTCAATTGATGACGGCGATGTTCAGCTTATCTAAAACCGCGTTTGAAATATCGCTAGGTTTAACAGGTATATTAGCCTTGTGGCTTGGTATTATGCGTATCGGTGAACGCAGTGGCTTTATTGATTTACTAACACGAGGTTTAAGCCCTTTATTCGCTAAGCTCATGCCTGAAGTGCCTAAAAACCACCCTGCTCTTGGCGCTATCGTAATGAATATATCAGCCAATGCCTTAGGCCTAGATAATGCTGCGACACCTTTAGGTATTAAGGCGATGAAGGAATTGCAAAAACTTAACCCGCTTAAAGATACTGCTAGCAACGCACAAATACTTTTCCTCGTTATTAATACCTCGGCTGTGACCTTATTTCCTGTCACCATTTTCACCTATCGTGCTCAACTTGGTGCCACAAACCCAACAGATGTATTTATCCCAATTCTACTTGCCACCTATGCCTCAACACTTGTCGGACTTCTCGCCGTGGCATCAATACAAAAAATTAACCTGTTAGATAAAATAATCATCCAGTACTTAGGTGGTTTCACACTTATCATCGCAGCGTTACTTGCCTACTTTTCAAGTCTGAGCCAAGCAGAAATGTTAAGTCAATCATCCTTAATTAGTAATGTCATTCTGTTTTCATTGGTAATGCTGTTTATTGCTGGTGCTGTCATAAAAAAAGTGAATGCGTACGAAGCCTTTATTGACGGTGCTAAAGAGGGCTTTGAGACAGCAATTAAGATTATTCCTTACCTAGTAGCAATGTTAGTCGCTATTGGTGTTTTCCGCGCAAGTGGCGCCTTAGACTTATTAGCATCTGGGCTTCGACATATTGTGCTGACTTTCGGTTTTGATGATCGCTTTATTGATGCCCTGCCCACTGCATTAATGAAACCATTTAGTGGCAGCGGAGCCAGAGCAATGATGGTTGATACGATGCAAGTTCATGGCGCTGACTCATTTGCTGGTCGCCTATCTTCTATCGTACAAGGCAGTACAGAAACTACATTCTATGTATTAGCTGTATATTTTGGTTCAGTAGGCATCAAGAATATTCGCCATGCTGCAGGCTGTGGATTGGCTGCTGATATTGCCGGTATTATTGCTGCAATTATAATTACTTATTGGTTTTTTGGCTGATTATGCTCACCACATCGACGCGTATACCTACACCTACTATAGTCGCTAGAACGCTTCTACTATGATGAACTTGGATGATACTTTTGAACACATTGCCACCGCTTTAATGGACAAAGGCTATTGCATCCTACCCCAGGTGTTGCCCGAAGCCATTACCTTAGCCTTGACTCAACGGGTTACAAAATTAACAGATAAGCAGCTTTCAACTGCAGGTATAGGACGCAATGATAAACACCATCTAAATACGTCGATCCGAAATGATGAAACTTATTGGTTAACAAATGAAAATAAAATCGATAAGCAATATTTAGATTGGATGGAACAATTGCGTATCGAAATAAACCAGCGGCTCTATATGGGCTTGTTTAAGTTTGAAGCACATTATGCTCATTATAGTGAAGGGGCATTTTACCAGCGTCATTTAGATGCTTTTAAAGGTAAATCAAACCGAGTATTAAGCACCTTGCTTTACCTAAACAAAGAATGGCAAGAAAGTGATGCTGGGGAGTTATTACTGTACGGCGATAATGACACTATCATTGAGACAGTAATACCATCCTATGGAAAAGTCGTAGTGTTCCTAAGCGATCGTTTTCCACATGAAGTATTAAAAGCTAACCGTGACCGATATAGCATTGCGGGATGGTTTTATATTCGTGGCTGATAAAGTTTATCCGCCGAACATTACTCCAACTGCCTTGCTCAACTCAGCTGATCTATTCGTCGATCGTAATGCTGCCATAACGTGAGTTCTCATATTTGGCATAAACATCAAATCAGCAAGTAACTGACTAAAGGCAGCTTGCCCTCCATTATTTTGTGCCAACTGTTCAACAAATAAATGACAGAGTTCTTGTTGCTCTAGGCTTTGCCACAGACGGCCCGAAATTGTGGCCAATAATTCTATGTTTTGACTACAAGAATGACTTAATACCTGCCTAACCATTTGTAACACTAATCCAGTAGCACTACTATTTGACACTGCTCGCAGACATGCGGCAATGTGTTCAATATTGGGTTGTTTTTCTTGCAGCTCATTATGTACTCGCTGACAAAATATTTCAACGAGACTAAGGTCAACGTCAACATTCTCTAGAAAAGTTGTCAGTATCATAAATGGCGGCACTGGTAAAAAAGGAATACTTTCTATCAAACTTAGGGTTTCAGCATTATCCATTCTTGCGGCGAAGTCAGCAAAACCTTGCATTCCTAATGACTGCCAATTATCAAAAGTTGTTTCACCAGAAAAATATGCATTTACATCATCAAAGTAGGCTGATGGCTTAAGTGATAAATTGTGAGTGACCTGAGCATTAAATGCTGCCATTCGATCTTCTCTAGGCTTAAATGCATAGGGGCTATCTTTTAAAGCTCCCTCAATTTTCTCACCATTGTCTGATGCCAGCATACATTCACCAACACGATCTAACACCATGACAAGAAACTCATCACGAGCAGCTTGAATTAATAAGCCTTGCTCATCGAGTGGTAAATTAAGGAACCATACATAGCGATTATCTGCTTGTTTCTCGTTCCAAAACACTAAGCCAAATAGTGCAGATTTTTTAAAAGGATAGGGATATGGTTCATTTCCATGTTCAAAATTGAAAAACTCATCAGGAGAAAGTTTGACCACTCTTCGGCCCATATCAAACACCCGATATTTTGCTCCACTTTGACGTAAAAATTCACTTAAAGTGGTAATAGTATCTGTTGCCATATTTATCAATCTCTCGGCTAAAGCTTATGTTCTATATTCAGCGTTTATTTTGACATAATCGTATGAAAAGTCACAGGTCCAAACCGTATCTTGTGCATCACCACGGCCGAGCTTAACTTTGATCGTAATCTCTTCTTGGTCCATCACTTGCTGCCCCTTCTCTTCAGTATAAGTCTCAGCTGGTTCACCATTTTCAACTATACAGACATTGTCTAAATAAATAGCTACTTTTGATAGGTCAAAGTTTGACACTCCGCTTCGCCCTACTGCAGCTAAAATTCTTCCCCAGTTAGGATCTGATGCAAATAAAGCCGTTTTAACAAGAGGTGAATGAGCAATGGTATAGGCCACTTGGCGACATTCGTCACTATCCTGCCCTTCAACTACTTCAATAGCAATAAACTTAGTTGCACCTTCGCCATCTCTTACAATTGCATGGGCTAATTGCTGACTGATTTCAGCAATAACAGCATATAACGTTTGTGCATCACGACTAACAAAATCAGTGATTTGATTATTCCCGGCTCTAGCTGTAGCCATTAATAAACATGAATCATTTGTTGAGGTATCACCATCGACTGTAATTCGATTAAAGGACTGCGCCATAGATTGCTGCAACATTTCATCTAAAGTTTGTTGATTCACAGCTGCATCGGTTGCGATATAGGACAACATGGTTGCCATATCAGGACGAATCATGCCCGAACCTTTTGCAATACCAGTTACAGTAATTGTTTGTCCATCAATCTTTATCTGTTTTGATACAGCTTTAGCAATAGTATCGGTTGTCATAATGCCATGAGCAGCATTAAACCAATTATCAGCCGCTAAATTCTGGTAAGCCTTAGGGAAAGCCTCGATCATTTTATCAACGGGTAACTGCTGACCGATAACACCTGTAGAGAAAGGTAATACATTAGTTGCTTTAACAGCTGCTAAATCAGCGATGCTCTGACAGCATGTTTGAGCTGCTTGTATACCTTTTTCACCAGTGCCTGCATTTGCATTGCCAGAGTTAATTAGCAGAAACTGCGGTGCAGCTTCTAATTGATGCTGCTTGGCTAACGTAACAGGCGCAGCACAAAATGAATTTTGAGTATAGACTGCTGATGTAACCGTTCCTTCAGCCAATTTAATTAATACTAAATCAGTTCTGTCTATTTTTTTTATTCCGGCACTAGCCGTTCCTATTTCAATACCATCAATTGCTAATAGCTCAGAAGCAATAGGCGGTAATAAATTGACTGGCATTAATTAATCACACCGTGACATTGCTGTCTCTTATACACATCTGACGCTGCCGACGATCTACTCTGTGTAGATC
>CAJXPP010000063.1 GCA_913058195.1 uncultured Gammaproteobacteria bacterium
ACGAGATCATGCCTAGTCTCGTGGGCTCGGAGATGTGTATAAGAGACAGGTATAGGAATCGCATGACGAGTATTGATGATGTCATTACTCTCATTAAGGTAGACAAGTGTAGGTTTAAAACTAGCCACTTCTGCTTCGTCCATTATAGCGTATGCGCAAATAATGATGCGATCACCCGGAGATGCTTTATGTGCTGCGGCGCCATTTACAGATATAACTTTTGATCCAGCTTCTGCACGAATAGCATAGGTGGTAAAACGCTTGCCATTAGCAACGTTATAAATTTGAATCTGTTCATATTCATGTATACCAGCGGCTGCTAGTAAGTCACTGTCAATTGCACACGAGCCTTCATATTCCAACTCAGAATGAGTCACACAGGCACGATGTAATTTTGTTTTAAGTAATGTCAGTTGCATTTACGGCAATATCAATAGTTAGGAGTTGTATATTATCGCTTTTTAGGCGAAATCAAGCAAGATTACAGGCGATATTATCGATCAATCTAGTCTTGCCTATTCCTGTCGCAACTAATATTCTAAGATTCTTGTCCCCAGCATGTGCTCGCTCTAAATCATCTGCTCGTCGAATATCAATATAATCAGGGTCAAAGTTTAGCTTTTGTAAATGTGTTAATGCCAGTTTCTCAATTTCTGAAAACGATAATTTGCCTTCTTCTAACTGCAATTTGCTTGTCTGTAATGTTTGATATATCTCGGCGGCACGATCATATTCGTCATCACTAAGATGTTGATTTCGCGAGCTCATTGCTAAGCCATTTCGTTCTCGAAATGTAGGTGAACCAACAATATCAATGGCTAGATTTAAATCGGTTACCATTTTTTTAATCAAAAATAATTGCTGATAATCTTTCTCTCCAAATACTGCTAAATCTGGCTGAACTATATTGAAAAACTTTATTACGACAGTCCCTACACCATCAAAGTGACCAGGTCTCTTTAAACCACATAACTTATCATCCATATTCGGCACAGTGACATTAGTGTGTGTAACCATTCCATGTGGATACATAACATTAACTGATGGCGTAAACACGGTATCGCAATCAATCGATGTTAACTTCTGAATATCACTATCAATAGTTCGAGGATAAGCCGTTAAGTCAGCTTTATCATCAAATTGCAGAGGATTAACAAAAATACTAACAACTACGTGATCGGCTAACTCTTTTGCCTTATTGACCAGAGACAAATGGCCCTTGTGTAAGCTTCCCATGGTGGGTACAAAAGCGACTGTCTTATTGTTCTTTCGCCATGCTTTGACTTGTGCTCGTAGGGAGCTAGTAGTCTCTATCCTTTGCATTAATACTGCTGCTCAAGTGTAGGGAATTGTCCAGATTTAACATCTTGTACATACTTAGTAATGGCGGCTGGAATAGCACCTGTGTCTAATAAAAAATCATGGCTAAAACGAGGGCGTTTGCCTATTGTAAGTCCAAGCATGTCATATAGAACCAAAACTTGACCATCACAATCATTGCCAGCACCAATACCAATTACCGGTACATCAACAGTCTCAGTCACTTGTTTTGCAAGGGGTGCTGGAATACATTCTAATACAATCATATCGGCCCCAGCGGCCTGCAATGCTTTTGCATCAGCAATAAGCTGCTGAGCAGCCTCAGTTTCACGGCCTTGTACACGGTATCCTCCTAGACGGTGTACAGATTGCGGTAATAGCCCCAAATGAGCACAGACTGGGATACCTCGTTCAGTTAATTGTTTTACCGTGTCTGCTATAACAGCACCGCCTTCTAACTTGACCATCTGGGCGCCGCCTTCAGCCATCAAACGTGCCGCATTACTGATTGCTTGCTCATTATTTGAATAACTCATAAATGGCATATCTGCAATAACAAACACTGACTCACTACCACGTATAACATTACGCGTATGATAAATAATGTCATCAACCGTCACTGGCAAAGTACTTTCTTGACCTTGAATAACCATTCCTAATGAATCACCAACAAGAATCACATCCACACCAGATTGTTCCAGAAGGTGACTAAAGCTTGCATCATAAGCAGTCAGCATTGCAATTTTATTCTGTTCTGCTTTCATCTTACGTATATGGGTCAAATTCAAACGGCTCATTTCTTTTTCTCCCCAGTTGGCAGTGGATTGTAATATTGTCGGCCACTTTGTAATGTAGCAATTTGTGCCAATAAGTTTTGATAATCAGCTTCACTATTAACCAAATCGATTTGTTCCGCATTAACAATTAATAACGGTGCATCGTCATAATAATGGAAAAAATCGGCATAACTATCTGTTAATCTCTGTAAGTAGGCATCTTCAATTCGTTGCTCATAGCCTATCCCTCGCTCTGATACTCGTGCTTTCAAAACCGATAACGGTGCTTGTAAATAGATAACTAAATCTGGCGCTCGATGATGCAAGGTTAAGTTTTCGTATACCATATTGTATAAAGCAAGCTCATCATCGTCCAATGTGATTTGAGCAAATAAGCGATCTTTTTCAACCATAAAATCAGCGACTTTCAAATCATTAAATAAATCATCTTGCTGTAATTCTTTACTTAATTTCACTCTTTGCATTAAAAAGCTTAATTGAGTAGGCAATGCCGACTGCTTTGGATAGAGGTAGATTTTTTCTAAAAAGGGATTTTCTTCCGGCTGCTCAAATAAAGTCGTACCAGAAAAGCTTTCGGCTAAACGTTTGACTAAATGTGTTTTTCCCACACCAATAGGGCCTTCAACAACAATATAGCGATGTGCTAATTCTATCATTTCCATTATTAATCTATCCGTTGCAAACCATCTAGAGGGCAGTCAACAAGTAATTGTTGAATATTACCCATTGTTGGGATTGTTAAGTCTGAGGCTATCTCTGCCAAAGGGTGTAATACAAATGAGCGCATTGCAATACCTGGGTGAGGTACGTGCAGACGTTCATCATCCAGTTGATTTTCACCATATAGTAATAGGTCAAGATCGATAGTTCGTTCTCCCCAATGACGATGACGCACACGCCCCTGCTCTAGTTCAATTTCTTGTAATTTGTCTAATAGTGTATGGGCAAATAAGCAGGTATCAATCTCGATAACAGCATTAATATAATCAGGCTGATCTTGTGGCCCCATTGGCGGACTAGCATATAGCGATGACTGCGTTATAAGTAAAACATCATCCAATGAATCTACCGCCTTAATTGCCAATTTTATTTGAGTAATAGGGTCAGCAAGATTACTGCCTAAACCAATAAAGACACCTTTCATTATTCACTCTTTGCCGCTGGTTTTGGCTTTTTCCGACGTTTGCGGCGTGCTTTTCTTTTAGGTCCAGGTGTTGAGCCTAAATTAGTCACTAATACCTGTTGTTCAGACTCTGAGGAAAATTGGAACTGTGTCCACCATTCTGCAAGCTCTGTGAGTTCCTCACCTGATTCAGTTCGCAATAGTAGAAAGTCGTAAGCCGCTCTAAATTTTGGGTGTGTAAGTAATCTAAAAGCACGTTTACCTGTACGCTGTTCCAAACGTGGTTGCAGTGCCCAAATATCACGTGTCACTATAGTAAAACGCTTGGGTATCGCTACCCGCTTAACTTGTTCGACAACAACATCAGTCGCAGCATGTTGTAATGCTGGAATAATAGGAATATTTTGTTCCACATTTTGTATCCACTGCTGTCTTACAGGTTCCCAAAGCAGTGCTGCAAACAAAAAGGCGGGGGTTATCGTTTTACCTTCATCGATACGCTTATCCGTATTTTCTAACGCTTTCATTAGTAAGGTACGTGGGTAATTATCTTGTTCGGTATGCAATAATTCATCTGTTTGAGGAAATAGCTGCTCAAAGACATGGTAATGACATAACAATTCATGTGTTACGGCAGCATTGCCTGCAAGGTATAACTTTAACGACTCATCAAATAACCGTGCGGCAGGAATATCTTTTAGTAACTCAGCTAGAATAGGTATTAAACGTTCAGTTTCATCATCTAAAACTAGACCTAACTTTCCTACAAAGCGTATTGCACGGAGCATACGTACCGGGTCTTCACGATACCGAGTTTCTACATCACCAATTAATTTTATTTTGCCCGCTTTTAGATCAGCAATACCACCGGTGTAATCGATAATCGAAAAGTCAGTAATATCGTAATATAAGGCATTGATAGTAAAGTCACGACGCCATGCATCTTGTTCCAATGTGCCATACACATTATCACGCATAATTCGCCCAGCATCATCAACATGCTGCTCAACTTGTGGTGGTGCTCTAAATGTAGCTACTTCTATAATTTCACGGCCAAAACGAACGTGAACTAACTTAAAGCGGCGTCCGATCAATTGACTACGACGAAACACCTTATTTACTTCTTCAGGCGAAGCATTAGTAGACACATCAAAATCTTTCGGCTCATGACCTAATAATAAATCACGCACACAGCCGCCTACCAAATAAGCATCAAAGCCTGCTTCTTTCAAGCCGTATAAGACTTTAAGTGCAGCAGGGCTAATTTGTTTGCGGGAAATCGAGTGTTCGGCACGTGGAATAATATTCGCTGCAGAAGCTTTATTTATTGCATGGCCTCGAATGCGGGGCTTTTTTATGGTCAATTTATCAAAGATTTTATTTAAAGAAAACATGGGGCGTCATAATAACACGCTTCTTAGTAAGGGATTGATATGGACTTTTTTTTGAAAATATATCATTTATATCATCCTTGCCAACTAAACGTGTTGAGCTTAGAACATACCTAATTGGAGTTGCGCTGCTTCTGTCATCATATCTTTAGTCCACGTTGGCTCCCAAACTAATTCGACATGGGCTTTGCTGACACCATCAACCGTCATTACTTTTTCTTCCACTTCACCTGGGAAGGTTTGAGCAACAGGACAGCCAGGAGCTGTTAAAGTCATATCGATTGAAACATTTCCTGAGTCACTGACTTTAACATCATAAATTAAACCTAATTCGTAGATATTGATTGGAATCTCAGGATCAAAGATCGTTTTAAGGATCTCAATAATATCTTCTTTTAGTTCATCTGGCGTCATTTTAAAATCTTCTAGGCTCATTAGCTTTACTCTATTCTGTTGTTACTGATACGTCGTGGTCACTGTCCATCGCCGTATGCATGGTATGCCAAGATAATGTTGCACATTTAACTCGAGCAGGAAACTCTTTCACGCCACTTAATACTTCTAACTTACCTAATGCATTCGCATCAAACTCTTCACCGGTCATTTGTGCATGCACTTGTTGGTAAAGGTGTTCTGCTTGTTCAATTGTTTTGCCTTTTAAGGCTTCTGTCATCAATGATGCTGAAGCAACAGAAATCGCACAGCCACTACCTTGAAAGCTTAGGTCTTCAATAATGCCATCCGTTAATTTCACATACACAACCAAGGCGTCACCGCACAGTGGATTATTGCCATGAGCGAAGTGATTAGCATCGTCCATTTCATGGAAATTACGTGGTTTTTTATTATGATCCATGATCACTTGTTGGTAGAGATCTCTTAAATCGGCTGAACTCATGCAAATAGCTCCTGAACTTTTTTGATACCTAATACGAGTGCGTCAACTTCTTCCATCGTATTGTAAAAGGCGAATGAGGCACGTGCTGTCGCCGGAATACCGAAAAACTGCATGACTGGCTGAGCACAATGATGTCCTGTACGGATCGCCACCCCTTGTTGGTCGAAAATAGTACCAACATCATGAGGATGAACCCCATCAATCATAAATGACAGTACACTCGCTTTATTCTGAGCTGTTCCAATAATACGTACGCCATCTAAAGCGGTCACTTTCTCTGTAGCTGCCACTAATAAATTATGCTCATGTTGGGCAATTTTATCTACACCAATCATATTCATGTAATCGATCGCAGCACCTAGACCAATTGCACCGGAAATATGTGGTGTACCTGCTTCAAACTTATATGGCAATTCATTGTATTGTGTATGTTCAAAACTCACCGATAAGATCATATCACCACCACCCTGCCATGGCGCCATATCTTCTAGTAAAGCTTGTTTACCATACATTGCCCCAATACCGGTCGGTGCAAACATTTTATGGCCTGAAAACACATAAAAGTCACAATCTAAATCTTGCACATCCACCGCCATATGAGGCACAGCTTGTGCGCCATCAAGCAATACTGGGATATTTTTCGCATGTGCTTTTGCGATCATATCTTTAACAGGGTTTACTGTACCTAAGGCATTTGATACATGGCCTATTGCCATAATCTTAGTACGTTCAGTTAATAGAGTATCAAAACCCGATAAATCGAGTTCGCCAGTCAGCGTCATCGGAATAACTTTTAGCTTAGCACCTGTTTGTTCACATAGCATTTGCCAAGGCACAATATTAGCGTGATGTTCCATATGACTGATAAGAATTTCATCACCTACTGATAGCATCGGACGGACGAAACTTTGTGCCACAAGATTAATGGCTTCTGTCGCACCTCGAACAAAGATTATTTCTTTATCTGATTTCGCATTAACAAAACCACGCACTTTACCACGTGCAGCTTCATAGGCATCAGTAGCACGCTGACTAAGACGGTGTACGCCACGATGCACATTAGCGTTGTCTTGTCGGTAATAATCAGAAATAGCGTCAATCACTAAATTTGGTTTTTGACTACTAGCAGCATTATCTAAATAAACTAAAGGCTGACCATGCACTTCTTGGTGCAAAATCGGAAAATCATTTCTAATTGCCGTTAAATCGAGAGCTCCCATTATGCCTTACCACTTTTAGGTAAATGTTTCTCAACCTGTGTTGATAATGCTGTGCGAATAGTTTCTGATGGAATACGATTTAATACGTCAACCGCAAAGGCATGAGTTAATAAGCTACGCGCTGTTACTTCATCTAAACCACGAGCACGTAAGAAGAATAAATTATCCTCATTAAGCTGACCAACCGTACTACCATGAGCACTTTTCACATCATCGGCATAAATTTCCATTTCAGGTTTAGTGTCAATCTCACAGCCACGTGAAAGTAGTAAATTATGGTTCTGTTGATTTGCATCTGTTTTTTGAGCATCTTTGTGTACAATTACTTTACCGTTAAATACGGCGTGGCTTTGCTCATCTAAGACACCTTTAAATAACTCATCACTGGTCGTATCTGGCACCAGATGATCAATTCGTGTGTGATGATCAATATGTTGTTCGCCCGTAGCAATATACAGACCATCCATCGTAGTATGAGACTGCTTACCCATTAGCTTACTATGAACATCTGTACGGGACAGCTTGCCGCCTAAGGCTATCGAACTTGTATTCCAACGACTACCAACACCCTGTGTAGCGGCAAGCGTTGCAATATGATATGCGTTACTAGACTCTTGTTGCAGCTTATAGTGATTAAGCTCAGCATCGCTGGATAACACCACTTCACTGACCACATTCGTTAAGGACATCGCATCACTTAAAGTAGCGTAATGTTCAATAACAGTAGCCTGACTATTTTCAGCCATAACAATTACATTACGTAAATGCGTGGCGAGATTAGTTGTAACACCCGTGTTAATGACTAATACTTCAATTGCTTTATCAACTTTTACATCAGCAGCAATTACCATCGTAAAACCGTCATTCATAAGCAAAGTATTCAAGCCATTAAGGCCTTCTTTACTAATATCGATTTGTTGACCGATATGCGGTTGTGCTTGCTCTAATCCTTGTTCAGAAGACAGCGGACAAATAAAAACACCTTCTTGTAAATCATCTAACTTAGACAAGTTTGCAGAAAAAGTGCCATCAACAATGACTAAGCGATGACTATCTTCTAGTAGAGCCAGCTCATCACACTGTGTTTCGTTGACATCACTAGTAAGTACTTGATGAGTAAACTCTTGCTGAGCCATTTCCCACAGGCTAGTGTATTTCCAATCTTCTTGTTTTTTAGAGGGTAAGCCTTGGCTATTAAATTGAGTCAATGCTTTAAGACGTAAACTCTTTAACCAAGCTAAATCGCTACCTAGTTCTGGAGTCATACTGGCAAATGGTGTTGCCAATTCGGTTAAATTTTTCATCTTAAGCCTCTTTGTTAACCCAGCTATAACCCGTTTTCTCTAATTCTTTGGCTAGCTCTTTATCACCAGATTTAACAATTTGACCATCAGACAATACATGGACAAAATCAGGCACAATATAGTCAAGAAGACGTTGGTAATGAGTGATCATCACAATAGAACGTTCAGCTGAACGCAAAGCATTCACACCTTTTGATACCGTTTTTAAAGCATCAATATCGAGGCCTGAATCTGTTTCATCAAGAATAGCTAATGAAGGTTCTAATAAAGCCATTTGTAAGATTTCATTACGCTTTTTCTCACCACCAGAAAAACCTTCGTTAACCCCACGATGTAAAAACTGCTCATCCATTTGAACTAGCTCTAATTTGCTACGAACTAATGTTAAAAAATCAATCGCATCGAGATCATCTAAACCTTGATATTTACGCACTGCATTTAGTGCTGCTTTAAGTAAGTAGATATTACTTACACCAGGAATTTCTACTGGATATTGAAATGCTAAGAATACGCCACGTTGAGCACGTTCTTCAGCTGCTAATGATAATAAGTCTTGGTCTTTATATATCACTTCACCTTGAGTGATTTCATAGCCATCACGACCTGCTAATACATTTGATAAGGTGCTTTTACCTGCACCATTGGGGCCCATGATTGCGTGGACCTCACCTGCATTCACAGTTAAGTTAATCCCACGTAAAATTTCTTTGCCGCCAACACTGGCATGAAGGTTTTTAATTTCTAACATGTTTAATCTCTTTAAATATTTTAGAGGACGCTTGGATTAACCAACCGAGCCTTCGAGTGATAGGCCTAATAAATTTTGTGCTTCTACTGCAAATTCCATTGGTAATTGTCGCATTACGTCTTTACAGAAGCCGTTAACAATCATCGATACCGCATCTTCAACATCCATTCCGCGTTGTTTACAGTAAAACAATTGGTCTTCACTGATTTTTGATGTTGAGGCTTCATGTTCAACCTGAGCGGTTGGGTTTTTAACCTCTATATATGGGAAGGTATGTGCACCACATTTATCACCCATTAATAATGAATCACATTCGGTATGGTTACGTGCATTTTCAGCATTAGGTCCCATTCGTACTAAACCGCGATATGAATTCTGAGATCGACCTGCAGAGATACCTTTTGAAATAATAGTTGAGCTGGTGTTTTTACCCAGATGAACCATCTTCGTGCCAGTATCTGCCTGCTGCATATTATTAGTCACAGCAACTGAGTAAAACTCGCCGGTAGAATTATCACCTTGCAAAATAACACTTGGATATTTCCATGTTACTGCCGATCCAGTTTCAACTTGTGTCCATGACACTTTTGAACTTTCACCACGACATGCAGCACGTTTAGTTACAAAGTTAAAAATACCACCTTTGCCATTTTCATCACCCGGATACCAATTCTGAACAGTAGAGTATTTAATTTCAGCGCGATCATGAGCGACCAATTCAACTATCGCAGCATGCAGCTGATTTTCATCACGCATCGGTGCAGTACAGCCTTCAAGATAACTTACATATGAATCATCATCAGCGATGATTAATGTGCGTTCAAACTGGCCTGTATTAGCTGCATTGATACGAAAGTAGGTAGATAATTCCATCGGACACCGCTTGCCTTTTGGAATATATACAAACGAACCATCACTAAATACAGCTGAGTTTAGGGCAGCATAAAAGTTATCTTTATACGAAACCACACTGCCTAAATATTTTTTAATCAGTTCAGGATGTTCGTGAACAGCTTTAGAAAACGGCATAAACAAGATACCCTCTTCTGCTAATTTATCCTGTCTCTTATACACATCTGACGCTGCCGACG
>CAJXPP010000064.1 GCA_913058195.1 uncultured Gammaproteobacteria bacterium
TGGGCTCGGAGATGTGTATAAGAGACAGATATTGATTCGTATCTTTACTTTGTTGATCGCTGTCAAAAAGCAAGCATTGAGATCCCGATCATCCCTGGCATTATGCCTATCAATAATTTTTCGCAATTAGCTCGCTTCTCTGATGGTTGTGGAGCAGAAATCCCCCGTTGGTTACGAAAACGTTTAGAAGAGTTTCATGATGATACCGAGTCACTACAAGCTTTTACATTAGATTTCTTAACGGACTTTACTCAAAAGTTAATTGATTTAGGTGTACCTGGCTTACATTTTTATACAATGAATAAAGTCGACCCTACGCTTACTATTTGTGAACGTTTAGGTTTAATTAAATAATTATCGCTTAGCAAAGGAACGGCCTGCGTGGATTACTTTACTAACTCACTTTCTGGTGCCTTTGCCCTAATAATTAGTTTTGATCCCACGATTTATCAAATCGTATTCACATCCGTTGCTATTTCTGTCACCGCTTCATTTATTGCAGCAGCATTAGCCATCCCAAGTGGCGTGGCAATGGCGCTTAATCAATTTAAGGGCAAGGCTTTTCTTCAACATATACTAAATACTTTAATGGCAATGCCGACGGTTGTTATTGGCTTATTACTTTATGGCCTATTTAGTCGTTTAGGCCCTCTTGGCCAATTTGGAATTCTCTACTCACCTATTGCTGTCATTATTGCCGAAGCAGTGTTAATTTTCCCAATCATGATGAATCTAGCTATCACCGCGGTGAACTCGGCCGACTCACGACTAGTGCCAACCTTAGTTAGCCTAGGTGCACGCCCATTTCCTCTGGCTATTCAAGTTATTCGCGCCACACGTTATGCCATGCTGGCCGCTGTGATTACTGGCTTTGGGCGTGCTATAGGTGAAGTTGGAGCTGCAATGATGTTGGGTGGCAATATAGCGGGCTCTACTCGTACCATGACAACGGCGATTGCTTTAGAAACAAGCAAAGGTGAATTTGAGTTAGGTTTGGCGCTCGGTTTAATCTTGTTATTAATTGCATTTATATTGAATATTAGCTTGTCATTGCTAAACAGGCCAGCCCATGACTAATGCCTATCATTTACACAATATAAAAGTATCGCTTAAGCAGAAAGAAATATTAAGTATTGATGATCTCGCCATCAAAGCAAATCAATGTACCGCCTTATTCGGTGGAAATGGTGCTGGGAAATCAACCTTATTACGACTATTGGCGTTCACTCATCAAGCTAGTCAGGGTGAGATATTGCTGTTTAACGAGGCCGTCACGTGGCCTCTCAAACCTAAATATCGAAAACGTATTGCTTTTGTTGAGCAGCAGCCTTTTTTATTAGAAGGTACTGTTTATGACAATATTAAACTCGCCTTATCATTACAGCAGGTTCGAACATCACAGCATAAAATGTTAATTGAACAAGCGCTCGAACAAACTCACACGGGTCATTTAAGCAAACAAAATACACAGACATTATCCGGCGGAGAATTAAAGCGCGTGGCCATAGCAAGAGCAATAGCTTATCAACCTGATATTTTATTGCTCGATGAGCCTTTCTCCCACCTTGACCACGATCATATTGATTTATTAGAACAACAACTTCAGTCTTTTTGTCAGCAAACAGGCAAGACGGTTGTTCTATCAACCCATGATCACCTACAAGGCATGGCTTTATCGCAGCAAATTATCACTCTACGATCTGGCAAAGTCTCACCACCGCTATTCGATAATATCTTTAACGGTAGACTTGAAGGCCAAAACTTTTTTACTGACAAACTATGTATTCACACCACCAGTAAATTGCCACAAGCACAACATATAGCCATCGATCCTAGACAAATTATTATTTCTAATGAACCACTTCAATCAAGCATGCAAAATAGTTTCTCAGGGCATATTATTTTTATCACTGAGCAGTCTACGACAGTGCGCTTAATCATAGATTGTGGTGAGCGCTTTCATGTCACTATCAGCTTAGAATCAATCAACACACTTAAACTTCAACTGGGTAATCAAGTGTATCTGAGCTTCAAAGCATCGGCAGTGAGCGTGTTTTAGTTTTAATACGCAATTCACTCATTAACTATTATTCCTCTGGTCAGAAAATGCTAAACAATAAATATATCGACTATAAAAATAGGTTACACATAACTAGCTGTAAAACTTACATAATTAACTTTAAAAAAAGAAGGCTTAATCATTGCAGATAAAATACAGGCCAGCATTATAAAAATAATCATCACTTCTCTATAGGCAACGGCACAATACTTGCGGTAAGATAGAACTATGAACAATAAGTATTACCGACTATAAGTCGTGAAACCCTCATTACAGCTACGTGTAGGTCAAAGCCTATCGATGACTCCACAGTTACAACAAGCAATTCGCTTGTTACAACTGTCATCACTTGAACTACAAGCGGAAATCCAAGAAACGCTCGAAACGAACCCATTACTCGAAGTCGAGGAAGAGTTTAGTTCGGACGACATAGCGGCTCCCGAACAAGAAAATAATAGTGACACTGAGAGTGATCCAAGTAGCAATGAGTTAAGCCAGCTTGAAAACACTTCCATTCCTGATGAACTCCCCACAGATAGTGAATGGGAAGATACTTTCGATACTCAAGTCCCAACACAAGCTTCCAGCCAAGTGATCGATTCAGGCATGGAACGTGATAATGAAGATAGTAGTGGTGATACTCTTCAACAGCATCTTTTGTGGCAAATGCGATTAACGCCTTTTACTGAAACAGAGCAAGCAATTGCCTCTATCATTATTGACTCCGTTCAAGATGATGGCTACTTGCAAGGTTCACTCGACGATATTCTGCAAACTCTTGGTGGTGAATACGAAGAGGTTGAGTTAGATGAAATCGAAGCCGTTTTACACCGAATCCAACACTTTGATCCTGTTGGTGTTGCTTCACGAGACTTACGTGAATGTCTATTATCTCAACTAAAACTGTATGAATCTGATCTTGATCAAATTGAATTATTGACTGAACTCATCGATAAACATCTTGATACCTTAGCCAAACGAGATTATGCTCAAATAAAACGAGCATTAAAGGTGTCAGACGAACAACTCACCGAGTTAGTACGCAGTATCCAATTACTTAATCCTCGTCCAGGTAGCCACATTCAAGTTGATAAAACTGAATATATAGTACCTGATGTCTATACACGGAAAATAAAGGGTAAATGGCAATTATCACTTAATCCTGATAATGCACCAAAGATTCAAGTTGCAGAGCATTATGCCTCTATGATCAAACGTGCTGATAACAGTACAGATAACACCTACCTGAAAAATAATTTACAAGAAGCGCGCTGGTTTTTGAAAAGTCTTCAAAGCCGAAATGAAACTTTACTCAAAGTTTCTGAAGCTATTATTAAAAAACAATCTGGCTTTTTGGACCATGGTGATGAAGCTATGAAACCGCTGGTGCTTGCGGACATAGCTGAAATAGTAGAAATGCATGAATCAACCATTTCACGTGTAACAACTCGAAAATACCTACATACTCCTCGCGGTATTTTTGAACTAAAATACTTCTTTTCTAGTCATGTAAGTACAGACTCTGGTGGAGAATGTTCTGCAACAGCAATCCGCGCTATTATCAAAAAATTAGTGATCGCAGAAAACCCCAAGAAACCACTCAGTGATAGTAAAATTGCTGATATATTAAATGACCAAGGTATTAATGTCGCAAGAAGGACCATTGCGAAATATCGAGAAACACTGGCTATACAGCCATCAAATGAACGTAAACGACTGGTCTAAACCGGTTGTTTTTTGTCAACCCAGGAGAGAAACTATGCAATTAAATTTAAGTGGACAACATATTGAAATTACAGATAGTTTACGTGACCACGTTAATAGCAAACTTGAAAAACTAACGCGTCATTTTGATCATATGAGCAATGTTCACGTTATCTTATCTGTTGAAAAAGCTCGTCAAAAAGCAGAAGCAACTGTCCATGTTAGTGGCGCAGATCTATTTGCATCAGACGAAAATGAAAATATGTATACCGCTATTGAACATTTAGTAGCAAAACTTGATCGTCAGATCATTAAACATAAAGATAAAATCAAAAATCATCACCAAGCCGATGGTGCAGATATGAAACAGAATGCTGGTTGATTACGGAAAAAGACAATGCTAATAGCCGCTCTACTCGTTAACGCTGATAATATTGATTGCCAGAATACTGCGCCAAGTAAAAAGCGCATTATTGAAAATATCAGCAATATGTTAGCTAAAAGCACTAAAGATATAAGTGCTGAAACTATCTTTCAAGCTTTACTGGAGCGAGAGCGACTTGGCTCAACCGGATTAGGAAGGGGCGTTGCAATACCGCACGCCCGTATTCCAGGCTTAAATCATACTGTTGCCGCTATGATGACCCTCGCTACTCCCGTTAACTATGACGCCGCTGATAATAAGCCCGTCGATATTGTTGTCGGCTTATTAGTGCCAGAAGATGGTGGTGAGCATCACCTCCAACATTTGTCTCGCTTAGTCACTCTTTTTCGTGAAACAAAAACCTGTAATACCATTCGTAATGCCAGCAATACAGAACAAATATTTGAAATATTGCTAGCTATTGATGATGACTAATAATTAATCATTTACCCTGGACTCAACCATGCAGCCTGAAAGCCATCATGGCGTTTTAGTATCCATTGCCAACAAAGGCATCCTTATTATTGGTGCGGCAGGTATAGGAAAGAGTAGCCTCGCTTTAGAGCTTCTTTATCAAGGTCACCAGCTGATTGCGGATGATTGTGTTGAAGTCATTCATATTGATGACAAAGTAATAGGTCAGTGTCCCCTCTTACTTGAAAATGTTCTGCACTCGCGAGAATTAGGATTAATTCCAATCACCGCTATCTTTGGAAAAACAGCCTGGCAACAAAAACAAACTATCGATTATGTTGTGAAATTACAGACTGAGCTTCCTGCACAGATCCACTTTTCACAGCAAGATAAACAATACGCTATTGCAAAGGTGCAATTACCATTACTTATTCTCAACACACATAATCCAGCATCCCTATCGCACCGTCTGCTATGCTGGCTACAGATGCAATCACAGCAGAGTGATACAGAAACAAACTTCATGCAACGCCAACATAATATGATGGCATTATGATGAAGGACAGGACTCAACATCTTTCGAGAGAATTTTTATGACTGTAGGTATATTACTCGTTTCTCATAATCAAATTGGTACAGAACTGATAAATACCGCTCGACAGATGTTGTCCTGCTCTCCACTACCTACCAAAGTTATTTCTATCAGTACCAGCGATAAACCTGAAGCAATTACATTGCAACTCAATGAAGAACTTATTGGATTAGATCAAGGTAACGGAGTACTTATTTTGACCGATATGTTTGGCTCTACACCAAGTAATATTGCGTGTACCGTCTCTGAGCGGAATAATATTCGGGTTATTTCAGGGCTTAACCTTCCTATGCTCATTCGTGTATTAAATTATCCCAATCTTAGTCTTGATGAACTTGAAATAAAAGCATTATCTGGCGGACAAGAAGGCATTGCTCGTTGCCACAAAACAGGTGTTAATAATGGTTAAAAAAGAATTTACTATTATTAACAAGCTGGGTCTACATGCTCGTGCATCGGCTAAATTTGTTACTACAGCCTCACAATTTAAGAGTGATATGCAAGTTTCACGCAATGAGCGAACGGTTAATGGCAAAAGCATTATGGGTTTGATGATGCTTGCTGCTGCTAAAGGAACAGATATTCAAGTAGAAGCTATTGGCCATGATTCTGAACAAGCATTGGCTGCTATCGAAGCACTCATTAATGATTATTTTGGAGAGGGGGAATGAGTCTTGAATTACAAGGAATGGGCGTTTCTCGCGGAGTTGCAATTGGTCGGGCTCATATCTTATTTCGTAACCAACCTGATATTCGTGAATACCTTGTCGATGAGGATAATGTAGAACAAGAAGTGAACCGCCTTCAGCGGGCGACAGAACAAGCGAAAGCACAGCTAAAAGAGATTCGAGAAAGCATTCCAGCAAATGCTCCTACCGACGTATCATCTTTTATCGACACCCATATTTTGATGTTACAGGACTCCTCCCTTACAAAAATCCCCATGACTATGATCCGCAACCGTCGTTGCAATGCTGAATGGGCATTACAATTACAACGAGATGCATTGATTAATGTCTTCAACGAAATGGATGATCCTTATCTCAGAACGCGTCGAGATGATGTTGATCATGTTGTTAATCGTATTCTTCGGTTATTAGATGATGAAAATGCTGGTGCTCAAGATGTTAATGATGGCCGGCTAAAAGGTCGTATTATTATTGCTGAAGATCTTACTCCCGCTGATACCATGCTGATGCAGCACCAAGAAATTGGAGCATTTGTAATTGAGCATGGTGGCGCGACCTCACATACAACAATCCTTGCCCGTAGTTTAGGCATCCCGGCAATCGTTGGGATAGGTTCACTTCGTCGTTATATTCAGGACAATGAACTACTTATTATTGATGGCGAAACAGGCACCTTAATCGCTGGTGCAGATGAGGCAAGCCTAACGGAATACCGACAGCATCGTAGCGATTTCCAACAGCATATTGCCTCTCTTAATCGCTATAAATCGGGGCCAACGCAAACACGTGAAGGTAAGGATATTATCTTGCAAGCCAATGCAGATTTACCTGAAGATATCACTGCTATTAGCAATACGGGCGCACAAGGAATTGGCTTATACAGAACTGAATTCCTTTATATGAATAGAACATCTCCACCAGAAGAAGAAGAACAATTATCTGCCTATCGCAAGGTAGTAGAAGGTATGAATAATCAACCCGTTACTATTCGAACCTTTGACTTAGGTGCGGATAAAACCGTTGACGGTGGCCGCAATTTGGATCAAGCAACAACCAATCCTGCCTTAGGATTACGTGCTATTCGCCTATGTTTAAAACAGCCCGCTATGTTTCGCACACAATTACGTGCTATTTTGCGTGCATCAGCCTTTGGCAAAATAAAAATCATGTTTCCAATGGTGTCGACAATGCAAGAGCTATTACAGGCTCAGCACCTCCTGAAACAGTGTAAATTCGAATTAGACCAAGAAGGCCTAAACTATGACCATCAAATAGAAACTGGCGCAATGATCGAAATACCTGCCAGCGCGATCTGTGCCGAAATGTTTGCACAGAAGGTTGACTTTTTATCCATAGGAACCAATGATTTAATTCAGTACACGCTTGCGATCGATCGAATTGATGATCATGTAAACTATCTATATGACCCACTACACCCAGCCGTTTTAAGACTAATAAAAATGACCTTGGATGCAGGAAAAAAGCACAATGTTCCTGTATCAATGTGTGGTGAAATGGCAGGTGACCCTCGGTTTACTCGTTTATTACTTGCGCTTGGTTTAGATAATTTCAGCATGCACCCTAATGCATTATTAGAAGTTAAGCGTGCTATTAAAGAGACTGACTTAGGCCTGCTACCTTTAAATACATTAGATATCATGGATATCAATGATCCCTATGATGCAGAATTATTTTTAGATGAAATAAATAACGCCGTTCACTAACAGTTACGCTAAAATAGTCGGCTAATCACACCTTTCCGTGAACTATCGCTCACTAGGACGATAAGATGTCTGACAACATTCAACAAAACAGCGCTAATCATCCTATTAATACACTTGCAGAAGCATTGCAAAGTGGCCGATTTTTACGAATGCGCCGCTTACTATCCAGCCTACATCCCGCAGAAACAGCACATTTACTCGAATCGCTCCCCCCTACAGAACGTAAAGTAACATGGCCAATTATTAACCCTGATCTCCGTGGTGATGTACTTTCTTATCTTGGTGAAGATGTTCAGGCTGACCTAATCCAAAATATGGACACAGCCGATCTCATCAATGCAACAGAAGATCTACCGCCTGATGATGTGGCTGATATTCTGCAAAACTTGCCAAACCACATCACCAAAGAAGTACTCAAAGTGATGGATAGTCAACATCGTCGTCGTGTTGAAACTATTCTAGCTTACGATGAAGACACTGCTGGTGGCTTGATGAATACCGATGTGGTCACCATTCGTTCAGATATTACTCTGGAAGTGGTTTTACGCTATCTACGTTTGCTTGGTGAGCTACCTGAAAATACCGATAGTCTGTTTGTAGTTGATCATAAAGATCATTATTTAGGCACCTTATCACTGTCTCGAATTGTTAGCCGCAGTCGTTCCCTTACCGTTAGCCAAGTGATGTCACATCAAATAGAAGCGATTCCTGCATACATGGATGAGAGTGATGTTGCCCTCCGCTTTGAAAAACACGATCTTATTTCTGCTCCCGTTGTTGATAAAGATAATCACCTCTTAGGCCGCATTACTATTGATGACGTGGTCGATGTTATTCGTGATGATGCTGAACACACCATGTTAAGTATGGCAGGGCTCGGTGAAGATGAAGATACTTTCGCTCCCGTTAAAAGAAGTGTCCATCGCCGTTCTTTATGGCTTGGGGTTAACTTACTCACTGCGTTTCTAGCCTCATGGGTGATAGGCATATTTGATACCACCATAGAAAAACAAGTTGCACTCGCTATACTAATGCCTATTGTTGCCAGCATGGGTGGTGTTGCAGGAAGCCAAACTCTAACACTTGTAATTCGCTCTATGGCATTGGGACAACTCAACGACAGGAACCAACAATGGTTATTACGAAAAGAACTTTCCGTAGGTGCTATTAATGGCCTGATATGGGCTTGTGCTATCGCATTAGTTACTTATCTTTGGTTTAACAGCCTTGAGTTAGGTATCTTAATTGGTACAGCAATAATTATTAATTTAGTAGCTGCGGCGTTAGCAGGCGTTACGATTCCACTGGCATTAAAGCGCTTTGGCATCGATCCAGCACTCTCTGGCGGCGTACTACTCACCACCGTAACGGATGTAGTGGGCTTTGTTGCCTTCCTCGGATTTGCTACTCTATTTATCGTTTAAGACTCAACTCTCTTTACTTGGAACACCACTATGTCAGGCAATAGCTTCGGAAAATTATTCTCCATCACCGGTTTTGGCGAAAGTCATGGCCCATCTATTGGTTGTATCGTTGATGGCTGTCCTCCAGGACTTGAACTTAACGAAGCAGACTTACAAGATGACTTAGATCGTCGTAGGCCTGGTAAAACACGCTTTGTCACACAACGTAAAGAACTTGATCAAGTAAAAATTCTGTCAGGTGTATTTGAAGGTAAGACAACTGGCACCTCGATTGGAATGGTCATTGAAAACACCGACCAACGCTCAAAAGATTACGGCAATATTATGCATCAGTTCCGCCCTGCACATGCCGATTACACCTATCATCAGAAATACGGTTTCCGTGATTACCGAGGTGGTGGTCGTGCCTCAGCACGTGAAACAGCAATGCGTGTCGCTGCCGGAGGTATTGCAAAAAAATACTTACGCCAACAGTTTGGTATTGAAATCCAAGGTTACCTTGCTCAGCTAGGACCTATTGTTATCGAAAAGTTAGACTGGGAACATATGGAAAAAAGTTCATTCTTTTGCCCAGATCCTGATAAAGAGCAGGCCCTTGAAGATTATATGAAATCTTTAAAAGGTGATTCGATTGGTGCGCGTGTCAATGTTATCGCCCGCAATGTACCTCCCGGTTTAGGCGAACCTATTTTTGATCGTCTTGATGCTGAGATTGCTCATGCCATGATGAGTATTAATGCTGTCTCTTATACACATCTGACGCTG
>CAJXPP010000065.1 GCA_913058195.1 uncultured Gammaproteobacteria bacterium
GAGATCATGCCTAGTCTCGTGGGCTCGGAGATGTGTATAAGAGACAGGTTATATATTCTGCTATCTGTTCTTTTTAAGCAATAATATGCTTTTTAATTGTAAATTAAAACAATATTAGCAATTTAATTTCATCACGTTATCTCTATACTATTATCCATACCTTTTATTGATAGTGTTGGGAGCCAAAAGCTCTGTTTGAATTGGTATCGTAATGCCATTACCGATGGTGATATCGAGACTGATTAAGTTCAAATAAACCCTATTTGAAGATACAAACAAACGTTGAAGGACTGTTGGAATTACAGCAGCCTACTAGGTATGTTTTTTAAACCTTTAACTCAGGTAAAGATTTTATGATTACTAATCCAGCAGATAAATATCGACGTTTCAAATCGATTCAGTTAAGTGACCGTCAATGGCCGAATAAGACTATTGAACACGCACCTATTTGGATGAGTACTGATCTGCGAGATGGTAATCAGGCATTAATCGACCCAATGTCGGTTGAAACAAAAATGCGCTTTTTTAAACAGTTAGTTGAAATAGGATTCAAGGAGATTGAAGTCGGTTTCCCCTCAGCATCTGAGACAGATTTTAATTTTGTACGTCGCTTGATTGAAGAAGGCCATATTCCTGATGATGTGACAATTGAGGTGTTAACTCAGGCACGTGAAGATTTAATCGCTAGTACGGTAAGTTCATTACAAGGTGCTAAAAGGGCGATTGTGCATATGTATAATCCAATAGCACCAGATTTTCGTGACATTGTGTATAAGACTGATAAAGCAGGTGTAAGGGCAATTGCCGAGCGCGGTACACAATGGGTGAAAGACTATACCGATAAATACCCTGAAACGGAGTGGATCTATCAATATTCACCGGAAGCATTTTCGAGTACTGAAATTGAGTTTGCAAAAGAGGTGTGTGATGCCGTATCTGCTATTTGGCAACCAACAGCTAAACATAAAATGATCATTAATTTACCTGCTACGGTTGAGATGGCAACGCCGAATACTTATGCCGATCAGATTGAGTGGATGCACCGAAACATGGATCGTCGAGACAGTATTATATTAAGTGTCCATCCTCATAATGATCGTGGTACTGCGGTTGCAGCAACTGAACTTGCCGTTATGGCTGGTGCTGATCGGGTTGAAGGCTGTTTATTTGGTAATGGTGAACGTACTGGTAATGTTGATTTAGTTACATTGGCTTTAAACCTCTATTCACAAGGTATTTCACCAAATTTAGATTTCAGTAAGCTTGATGAAGTGCGTCAGTTAGTAGAGCAATGTACACACTTACCAGTGCATCCTCGCCATCCTTATGCAGGTGAATTAGTGTTTACTGCTTTTTCTGGTTCACACCAAGATGCGATTAAAAAAGGCTTTGCTCAACAAGATACTGATGGAGTTTGGAAAGTGCCCTATTTACCGATAGATCCTGCTGATGTTAATCGTAGCTATGAAGATGTGGTTCGCGTTAATAGCCAGTCTGGTAAAGGTGGAGTGAGCTTCTTATTGCAGCAAGAAACAGGTTTTGAATTGCCACGACGCTTGCAAATTGAGTTTAGTAAAGTGGTTCAAAAAGTCAGTGATATTAGTGGTAAAGAAATCACCAGTACGGATATCGTTGATTTATTTGAAAGTGAATACCTTGCTGTTACCACACCCTATGACTATCACAGTAGTAAGATACAGAATGATAAAGGTATTGTTACCACGGGTATTATTGCTCATCATAATAATATTGAAACGCTATTCTCTGGCCAAGGAAACGGCCCAGTTGATGCCGCTGTCGATGCCTTATCTATACAAATAGGCCAGCCTATTAGTGTAGTTGATTATCATGAACATGGTATTCAGTCAGGATCAGATTCTGAAGCAGTATGTTATGTTGAAATTAAAGTAGGTGATTTGCAGGCATTGCATGGTGTTGGTCAGGATAAAAACATCACCACTGCAGCAGTAAAAGCATTATTAAATGGTGTTAATCGTATGCTTAGTCAGCAACAACTAGCTCAAGTATCATAGATATGTGCAATTAGGGAGAATGACGGTAGACTACAGTTAGTCTATTAGGAGAGTGGTATGCGTTGGTTAAAACAGTTCCCGTATTTATTGTTATTGTTGTTATCAGCCTGTGCGACTCTTTCTCCCAATTATGAAAAACCACAGGTAAGTATTACGTCATTTTCTTTGGCACCAGAAACTGCTGGCATACCTAGCTTTAATATTGGTTTGAGAGTAGTAAACCCAAATAGTACAGCCTTACCTTTGGTTGGTATGAGCTATTCAGTAGAAGTAGAAGGTAATCGTATTTTAAGTGGCGCGGAGCCAAATTTACCAAAAATTGCAGCTTATGATACTGCAGATATTGTTATCCAAGCAACGCCTGATTTATTAGGCAGTGCCCGCTTAATTCAGCAATTATTATCAACAAAAAGCGACTCACTTAAATATCTCTTCAAAGCAAAATTGGATGCAGGAAGCTTAATACCTTATATCAATATTGAAGAAAGTGGTGATTTTGCTATTGAAGATATCAGTAAATAATCTGTCTAATTTAAGGGTAACAAGATAGTGTGAAATCAAATAATGACTATAGCCCGTTATAAGGTCTTAGAAGTTTACTTCTACTGTAATTTATTGTCATGCGTAGCTGTAAGCCTGTTTAATTCTTTGTCATACATAGCGACTAATAATAATGTGCCTTTATCATCGATACTAAACTGGCCGAAACGCGCTGCTTGATATACTTCGCCATGACCCTCCTGAAAGAAAAATGCATTTGTGGCAAATTTCACTGCACCGTTTCGCACACGATACTGCATCAGTACTTCATTTTGGCTTAAAGCTTTATCGTTGGATAGTCGTTTAAAAGAGGCAATGTTTTGCTCGTTTAGACTGGCAACCACATACCCATCAGATGCATCTACATTATGATCCCAACTGCGGTTTTCACTTGTTTTGGGTAAGGCTTTATATACTTCATTAGCTAGACTAAAACGTAATGCCATATAGTCACCTTGCATTAAAGAACGTGGATCAACAGGTGCAAGGTGTAAATAAACAATCTTACCTTCAGCTAGGTGTTTTTCCTTAGCTGCAATAGACCAGTTCACCACAGCAAGAATGATAAGTAGAGCTGCGATAGCAATTTTACTAGACATTAGTAGGCTCCTTTACTTGAGGTATAAATCGTAGCACTAGCCAGCGGCTAATCAATAAGCTTAGACCAAGGGTAAGCAATGTTGCTGACTTAGATAATAAGCTTGTATCAAGTTGGTAATAATAAGATGAAATATAAAAAAGTATCGATACGATACCTAGCCCGAGCAAAACACGATTGCTGTTGGCAAAACCGAGTAATAAAATCACAACACCTATAGTAATACCTTGGGCCTCCATAGACACTGCACTTAAAATGAAGGCAGCTAGTAAGCTTATGACAGCTTGGTAACTAGAAATAGCCTGACCATGACGTCGTAGTAACTGCCATACAACATAAAACAACACAGCTGCTGTCAGTGCTTCCCCCATCCAAGCTTGGAACAATAATTCAGCTGGCTCATTGCTTGAGCGCCAGAAGGTATCAATAGAATAACCATGCGTTGTGTTCTTGAGAGGAATAAGCGCGAGCACTAGCCCATAAGCAATAGCTTGAATTTTTCTTATATGCTGTGGGTAGCGAAACTCATTAAGCCATAAGTAAGCCGTGATAAACAACACGACACCACTAATAATATAAGGCGCACCGAAAGAGACTAGTGCTATAGAAAAGCCAATGACAGAACTAAAAGAAGAAAATACGCGATGTACAAAGTTGGGTATGGTTATAGCGAGTGTTAACTGAAATACAGCAATGAGTAACCACGCTGCCTCAGTATTTTGATGTTCTAGACTATCAAAGATAGACCATATAACGAGAGCTTGACCAGCCAAACTTACTGCTAGTCCGAGATGTTCAAAGAACTCATTTTTAGGTAAGCGTAAAATTGAAAAAGCAATGCCAATCATTACGACACCAGCGATAAAGGCTGCCGCATTATTATCAATAATAAATTCAAAGCCAATCCCAACAAAACCAAGTAAGAAGAGGGCAGCAAGCCAACCAGAAAAAGCTAATAGTACTTTGACATACCAAGGTGAATCTAAGGTTTCGTATTCAGGGGATTCACCTTCAACCACAGCTGCTTGAAGTAAGCATGTCCATAATTGTTCATTTTGAACGCTCATAGTCGTAACTCCTGATGGATATTCTTAAGCCAAATAGCAGCACCAGTACCCAAGCCAATAATCACAATTGCTAGCAGTAAAAAAGCACTGGCATCACCATCGTCTAGTAGGTGTTTGCCCATGAAAGTAACGATGACAACAATAGCCGATAAAAAGCCACCGGCAAGCATGAATAGGTCTGGCTTAAGTTTTCGATATACCAAATACACACTCATTAACCAGCCTAGCCACATTAAGCAGCTGAGAGCTTGATTAGAGTTAGTTTCAAAAATGGCAAATAATACCAGCCACGTTATGGTAATGCCGCTAGCTAAGGCTAATAAACGTGTCGCCCACTGTTCTGATAAATAATGAAAAAAGGGCGTGAGGCTTTCCCAAACGATTAGAGCAAGGGTATTGAAAGTAAATAATAACCAGATAATGTCTGTTTCAGAAGCAAATATTAACCAGAGCACGCCTTGGAAGGTTTGGTAATAAAGCACTATTGATAGATTGAACAGTGCAAGGCAAACAATCCAGATGGCGGGGAAGCGGCTAATAACTGCCCAAGGCAACATTAATAAAGCCCAGTTAAAGAACAGCTGCCAAGGATCGGCGCCAGTTTGATAGGTTTGCCCATATAAGGCGAGCAATACGCCAAGAAAGAGTGTTGCTACAAGTAAGGAAACTTTACCAGAAGTAGTTTCTGCACCGAGCTTCCAGTAAGCAGTAATACAGAGAATCATTAATGCTTCCACCATGCCGAACTTAGCAAAGCGTCCTAATTCATCCCAGTTATAGGCAATAAAAAACATTACTGAAACGGCAATAGCCAGACCACCAAGCCACAGTAATAGAAGTTTAACAAAGCCTTGCCAATCTTTACCGGTGGGTGTGATTTTCGCTGCGGTAAGGGCTGCGCTTATTTTCTGTGGCGGGATGACTCCTTGTTCAACGAGATCAATGACTTGTTTACGATGTGAACTCATTATTTGTCCTTAAGTGTTTTAACTCTGACAGTAATATTTATGTCAAAGGTACAATAAAACCACCTATATTTCAGTCAATACAGAGGTTTTATCAGCAGCTAAATATCGATAGGATAATGTCCTTGGCTTACCTTTGCCTATCCAGATTATCAAATGTGTTTTCGACGAACATGTTAATAATAAGAAATACTGCTGTGTTTTTAAGCTATTAACAAGAAATTGATGGTTCTTTGAAATTCAGTTACTTGTATGAATGCTACGGTTACATATTTCCCTTATAGATTCAAGTAACTGGGGGAGTGTTGTAAGGTGATATGGCTTCATATATAAGTAAAATATAGCCATATTTAATCAACATTAAATTGAATAAATACAATTCCCTATAACTTTTATGGATGAAGCAATAGCCTACACAGTATAGAATATATGGTTAATTATATTTAGCTACTAAACCCCACAGAATTCAAAGGAAGACAAGATGTTAAACCAGTCTCAAATTGAGCAATTAATTAACGATTATAATGACCAGTCTGCCCAGATGACATTGGGTGAAAGTAATGCAAAAATAACAGTAAATATTGATGGTGATAAGCTTACTGCTACAGTTACTTTAGGTTATCCGGTTAAAGGCTATGCTGATGTTATTAAAGCAGGTTTAGAAAGCTTACTTAAAAAAGAAGCGGCTTCTGATGATGTGACAGTAACGATCGATTGGAAAATCACAAAACACAAAGTACAGCAAGGTGTTAACGCCATTAGTAATATCAAGAACATCATTGCGGTTGCTTCAGGTAAAGGTGGTGTGGGTAAATCAACAACATCCGTTAATCTAGCTTTAGCGCTTGCAGCTGAAGGTGCAAGTGTGGGTATTTTAGATGCTGATATCTATGGCCCTAGTCAGCCGAGAATGTTGGGCACTACACAACGACCAGAGTCAGCTGATGGCAAATCTATAGAGCCAATTGAAAGCTTTGGTTTGCAATGTATGTCTATCGGCTTTTTGATTGACGAAGAAGAACCTATGATTTGGCGTGGCCCAATGGTAACGCAGGCATTGGAACAAATGCTCAATGATACTAATTGGAAAGCGCTAGATTATTTAGTGATTGATTTACCACCAGGCACAGGTGACATTCAATTAACCTTATCGCAAAAAGTACCGGTGAGTGGCTCTGTTATTGTTACAACACCACAAGATATTTCATTACTTGATGCGCGCAAAGCCTTGAAGATGTTTGAGAAGGTTAATGTGCCAGTGATGGGTATTATCGAAAATATGAGCACACATATATGTAGCGAATGTGGCCATGAAGAGCATATATTTGGATCTGGTGGTGGTGACAAGATGGCGAAACAATACGGCGTAGATTTATTAGGAAATCTACCGCTAGACATTCAAATTCGTGAAGATGCAGATACGGGTCATCCGACTGTTGTAGCAGATCCAGATGGCACTATCGCTATGGCGTATCGTGGCATTGCTCGACGTGTGGCTGCACGATTGGCCAAACAAGGTAAAGATTATTCATCAGCATTCCCAAATATTGTGATCAAAAACGATTAATCACGTTATTATTAGGGCTATTCAAATCAAAGTGATCGAGTTATGAGTATAAAGTCAGATAAATGGATCCGTCGCATGGCGGCAGAGCAGGACATGATTTCACCTTTTGAAGCGGGACAAGTTCGCGAAGGTGAAAATGGACGAATGATTTCTTATGGTACATCGAGCTATGGCTATGATGTACGCTGCTCTGATGAGTTTAAAATTTTTACTAATATCAACTCTGCTATTGTTGATCCTAAAAACTTTGATGAGAATAGCTTTGTTGATGTCAAGTCTGATGTCTGCATTATTCCTCCTAATTCATTTGCATTAGCGCGTACGGTTGAGACTTTCAAAATTCCACGCAGTGTTTTAACTATTTGTTTGGGCAAATCGACATATGCACGATGCGGTATCATTGTGAATGTCACGCCATTAGAGCCGGAATGGGAAGGGCATGTGACCTTGGAGTTCTCAAACACGACAACGCTTCCAGCCAAAATTTATGCTAATGAAGGTGTGGCTCAAATGTTATTTTTTGAATCAGATGAAGTATGTGAAACATCGTATGCTGATCGTAATGGTAAATATCAAGGACAACAGGGCGTGACATTACCTAAATCGTAATGTTTAAAGCCGATACTTTATGACTTTTTTGCAGTTATCACGATTAATTAAGTTAGTGCTTATCGCGACATTATTAGTGGCGTGCTCAAACGAACGTGTTTCAGATAAGCAGTGGCCTCATAGTGATTTAAGTAGTTATGCTGCCGTCTTTTCACCAGGTGGTAAGTATGTACTAGTAGGCGATACCGATGCACCTGCGAGATTGTGGGATATCGAAAAAAATAAAGTCGTTTACTCATGGCAAAATAATGAAGAAGTAGGCACAACCACCGCGGTTGCTTTTTCAGGCGATGGTAAAGTGGCTGCTACTTCCGAACAAGATGTGATTGTATTATGGGAAGTGGCAACAGGCGAGCCGATGATGCGTTTAAGTTTTCCAGTAAAAATTAAATCTATGGCACTTTCTCAACATGGTGATTACGTTTTATTGGCATTGTATGACCGCACTGCTATCTACTTTGATGTGATTGAAAATCGTGTATTACAAATATTCGAACACGATGGCAAAGCGGTTAATTCACCGATTAATCAACTTATCAACACCGTTGCGATATCACCAAGCGGTAAATATGCTCTGACAGGGGCTGATGATACTACTGCACGGTTATGGAAGCTTGAATCAGGTAAACAATTACGCAGTTGGAAGCATGAAACACCGGTAAATATTGTCGCTTTTTATCCTAAAGGTGGTTATGTATTAACAGGTGCTGGAAATGGCCAAACGCATTTTTGGAATATTAAGTCAGGTAAAGAAAAGTACACTTTACGTACTTCTGCTTGGCCAAAAGACTGGCAACTACCAAACTTTCCCTCGTTTAAAACAACTATTTCAGCCATTGATTTTTCTGCTGATGGACAATATTTAGTGACAGGTCATCCATCGCAAAAGATTTGCCTTTGGAAAGTAGCAACGGGCGATAAGCTTGATTGTTGGCAGGTTGCAAGAAAACAGGCGCTACGACCTGGTGTAGTTTTACAAGCTGTCGCTTTTTCAGCTAATGACAAAGCTATTTATAGTGAGTCTGGCAATGGTATTGGTCAGATGTGGAACCTAAAATAAATGTATAAATTGGTTTTCTTTGTACCAGAAAGCCATAAAGAAGCTGTTAAGAATGCTTTATTTGAACAAGGCGCGGGCCGTTATGATGGTTATGATCATTGCTCATGGGAAACACTAGGAACGGGTCAATTCAAACCCTTATCGGGAAGTCAGCCATTTATTGGTCAGCAAGATGATATTGAACAAGTTGCCGAATATAGAGTTGAAATGATCTGCTCGAAACCCAATATAAAGGCAGTATTAAAAGCACTGATAAAGCATCACCCTTATGATGTGCCTGCATATGATGTTCAGTTAATTCAAACACTGAACGATTTTTAAATTAATCGAGTTGCCGTTATGACATCACCTGTTACGCCTAAAGAAACGTTCTTAGCTGATTATCAAGTTCCTAATTACTTAATTGATACAGTACATTTACACTTTGATTTAGATGCCTCTGAAACGCATGTTCGTAGTGTGTTGTCGATGCGTAAAAACCCTGAAGGAAGTGGGGGTGATTGTGTTCTTGATGGCGAACAGCTTGAACTAGTTTCACTTAAAATTGATGGAAGAGTATTACAAGGTAATGAATACCAGCGTACAGAGCAATCGCTGCTCTTAACCTCATTGCCTGATACATTTGAGTTAGAAATTGAAACGGTTATTAATCCTGATAAAAATACGGCATTAGAAGGCTTATATCATTCAGGTAATTTGCTGTGTACTCAGTGTGAAGCACAAGGCTTTAGACGTATTACCTACTATATGGATCGCCCTGATGTAATGGCGGTGTTTACAGTATCATTATCTGCAAATAAACGGCAATGGCCGATTATGTTGGCGAATGGTAACTTGGAAGAGCAGGGCGTATTTGAAGATGGCCAACACTGGACGCGTTGGCATGATCCTCACCCAAAACCAAGTTATCTGTTTGCATTAGTAGCAGGTGATTTATATCGCCAACATGATACGTTCACAACAATGTCGGGCAGAGAAGTTGCTTTGCAGATTTTTGTTGATCCAGAAAATAACCACAAATGTGATCATGCACTAGCCTCATTAAAACAAGCAATGAAATGGGATGAGCAAACCTATGGTCGTGAATATGATCTAGATGTGTTTATGATTGTTGCGGTGAATGACTTCAATATGGGTGCGATGGAAAATAAAGGGTTAAACATTTTCAACTCTGCCTGTGTTTTAGCTACTCAAGAAACAGCAACCGACCATGACTTTTACACTATTCAAAGTCTGTCTCTTATACACATCTCCGAGCCCACGAGACTAGGCATGATCTC
>CAJXPP010000066.1 GCA_913058195.1 uncultured Gammaproteobacteria bacterium
GAGATCATGCCTAGTCTCGTGGGCTCGGAGATGTGTATAAGAGACAGGTCTAATTCCTGGCATGCCGAATATGCCATTCTTAATTCTTGCCATTGCCGGTGGAGTCACAGCATGGACGGTTGCTCAACGCCAAAAACTTGCCGAAGCTGCTGTGTCTATTACGCCTGCTGAAACCGAGGTACCCAAAGAGCAACGAGAACTTGGCTGGGAAGATTTAAGCCCTGTTGACCCAATTGGTTTAGAGGTAGGTTACCGACTTATTCCATTTGTTGATAAAAATCAGGGTGGTCAATTAATGAATAGAATCAAAGGGATCCGTAAAAAAATATCTCAAGAATTAGGTTTTTTAATTCCACCCGTTCATATTCGAGATAACTTAGATCTATCACCAACAGCGTATCAAATCACCCTTTTTGGCGTGACATTTGGTGAGGCTGAGATTCATCCTGAAAGAATGATGGCAATCAACCCTGGTCAAGTTTTTGGCGAATTAGATGGTATTAAAGGTCAAGATCCTGCCTTTGGCTTAGATGCAGTTTGGATTGAGCCTAGCCAACGTGAGCATGCACAAGCACAAGGCTATACCGTGGTAGATGTAGATACTGTAATTGCCACGCATTTAAGCAAGATTCTACAAACACATGCACATGATTTATTAGGTCGTGAAGAAGTCCAGCAACTGCTTGATAACTTAAATAAAACGGCTCCTAAATTAGTAGAGGGTTTAGTACCTGACGCATTACCTTTGGCAACGGTTCAACGTGTATTGCAAAACCTCTTAGAAGAAAATCTTCCTATTCGTGATATTCGCACGATTACTGAAGCTCTGTCAGAACAGGCAGCACGAAACCCAGATGCAGAGGCATTAACAGCTGCAACCCGTATGGCACTTAGCCACTCTATCGTTCAGCATGTTAATGGCATTCAAGCAGATCTACCTATTATTACTTTAGATCCTGAACTGGAACAGATATTGCTTCAAACTCTTCAAGCTACCGGAGAAGGTGGCGCCAGTTTAGAACCAGGATTAGCAGAAAATATGCATAAAAATTTACAAGACGCGACACAACGACAAGAAATGACAGGTGAGTCTGCCATTTTAGTTGTTCAAGCTGGACTACGTACTTGGATTTCTCGTTTTATTCGCCACTCAATTCCTAGTCTGAATGTCTTGTCGTATAACGAGATACCTGATAACAAACAAATTAGAATCGTTGCTAACGTTGGTCGTTAGACTCTGAGGTCATTATTATGAAAATTAAACGTTTCCAAGCTGCTGATGTTCGTCAAGCCATTAAAGAAGTAAGAGATGTGCTTGGGCCAGATGCTGTTATCTTATCCAATAATCGAGTAGACGGTGGCGTAGAAATAGTTGCTGCAACAGATTATGACGAATCACAATTCAAACAACAAATGCAACCGCATCAAGCTGAAGTAAAACAAGAGACCAAGGTTGAAATAAATCCTTCTGTAAATGCTCCTGTACAACAGCCTCAATTTGAACAAGCGACAGCATCACAAAATGTATGGTCACAAGAACCGACATTAATCCAAATGCGAAAAGAAATTTCTGGTTTGCGTGATATGTTGCAAAATCAACTTTCTGATCTCACTTGGAAAGATATGGAGCGTAATAGCCCAACCCAAGTACAAGTATTACAGCGTCATTTACAAATGGGTATTCAGGTTGATTTAGCCAAAAAGATCACAGCACAAACCAAAGGTATCGATGACATTGATATGGCTTGGCGTCAATCACTAGGCATGCTTGCTAGTGAAATAGAGGTGTATGATGACGATATTATAAGTAGAGGTGGTATTTGCGCACTTGTTGGCCCGACCGGGGTAGGTAAAACAACAACCGTCGCAAAAATTGCTGCGCGTTGTGCCTTAAAACATGGTGCTAAAAATGTTGCTCTAATAACCACAGATTGTTATCGCATCGGAGGTCAAGAGCAGTTACGTACTTATGCACGAATTCTTGGCGTGCCTGTACGTGTCGCTAAAACGCATGAGGACTTAGCTACCGCTCTAAATGACTTGCTCGATCGTCGCTTTATTTTGATTGATACAGCAGGTATGAATCAACGTGATGTGCAGTTAGCTGAGAAATTCGCTGTGCTAAAACAACAATCTCCTAAAATAAAAAATTACTTAACTGTGTCAGCAACCACCCAAGCAAGTGGCCTAAATGATATTATTAACACCTTTTCAAATCTTGATTTAAGTGGTTGTATTTTGACTAAGATAGACGAAACTAGTAGCCTCGGCGGTGCAATCTCAGCATTAATCCGCCATAGATTACCGCTAGCGTATGTATGTAACGGCCAGCAAGTACCTGAAGATTTCGGCCTTGCACGTCCCAATACACTAGTTAAACAAGCGAGTGATTTAATGAACGAAGAACAATTACAAATGGATCCTCAAAGTTTATCCACTTATGGAGGAATGGCCGCCTATGGCTAATGATCAAGCCCATGGCCTTAGACAAATGACTAATACAGCTCGCCCAGTCAAAGTTATTGCTGTAGCGAGTGGTAAAGGTGGTGTTGGTAAAACTAATATCACTGTTAATTTAGGCACAGCATTAGCAGCTCAAGGTAAGCAGGTATTATTACTTGATGCCGATCTTGGTCTAGCCAATATTGATGTCATGCTTGGTCTTCATCCTCAGTACAATTTATTGCATGTCTTAGATGGCAGTAAAACACTTGAAGAAATTATCGTTGAAGGTCCTCACGGATTAAAAGTTATCCCTGCTGCATCAGGTGTTCAGAAAATGGCTGAACTTAGTCCTGCTGAACATGCGGGTTTGATTCAAGCCTTTAGTGAAATGGATCAACATATTGATATCTTACTTATTGATAGTGCAGCTGGCATTGCCGACAGCGTGGTTAGCTTCACTCGCGCAGCACAAGAAGTAATAGTGGTGGTATGTGATGAGCCAGCTTCTATTACTGATGCATACGCTTTTATAAAATTACTAAGTCGCGAATATGATGTTGCTCATTTTCATATCATCGCTAATATGGCACCAAATATTCAAGAAGGTCGTGAGCTATTTAATAAAATTTCGCTTGTCTGTGACCGTTTTCTAGATGTCTCGCTTGATTTTATGGGTATCGTTCCCTTTGATAATGACTTACGTCGTGCAGTAAAAAAACAGCGGGCTGTGGTTGAATACATACCTAGAAGTAAGTCCGCTATAGCATTTACACATTTAGCAAAAAAAGTAGACCATTGGCCAGTACAAAAGCAACCTAGGGGCCATATGGAATTTTTTATTGAACGGCTCATTCAAGCAAGTTTGGACATTGCCTAGATGAAGTCAGGCGTAGCTATGTATAGTCAATCAGCTGAGTCAAACAAAGCTCTGACCGAGCTTGTTGAGCAGCATGCTACCCTCGTTAAACGCATTGCTTACCACCTAATTGCACGCCTCCCACACACTGTTGATGTTGATGATCTAATTCAAGCAGGTATGATGGGATTGCTTGATGCTGCTAACCATTATAATGCCAGCCAAGGTGCTAGTTTTGAAACCTATGCAGGAATCAGAATTCGAGGCTCAATGCTTGATGAAATTCGTAGAAATGATTGGGCACCACGATCTGTTCATAAAAAAGCACGTGAAATAGCTGATGTAATAAAGGTTATTGAGCAACAACTAGGCCGTCACGCTCATGATTATGAAATAGCTAAAGCCTTAAATATTAGTTTAGAAGAATATCATCAACAATTACATAACTCTTCAGGCCACCAAGTATTTAGTCTTGATGAGTTTAATGATAGTGATGAAACGCATGCCCAACCGATAACGTCGGAATTATCAGGGCCTGTCGACACGCTTCAAACTGATAATTTTGAATCTGCACTGGCACAAGCAATAAAAACACTCCCAGAGCGTGAACGTATACTAATGGGATTGTACTATAATGAAGAATTGAACTTAAAAGAAATAGGCGAAGTCTTAGGCGTCAGTGAATCTCGTGTCAGCCAACTGCACAGTCAAACAGTGATTCGACTTCGCTCCAAATTAGATGATTGGCTAAATTGAACATAGTAAGGGGGATATAATCTTGGATAAAAACATGAAAATTCTAGTTGTGGATGATTTTTCAACCATGAGACGAATTATAAAAAATTTACTGCGAGACTTAGGCTTTAATAACACCGTAGAAGCAGATGATGGCTTAACGGCTTTGCCAATATTGCAAGCAGGAGGGATTGATTTCCTCGTCACTGACTGGAATATGCCTGGAATGCAGGGGATTGATTTACTTAAAGCGGTTCGTGCTGATGAAAATTTGTCTACTATTCCAGTTTTGATGGTAACGGCAGAAACAAAACGTGAGCAAATTATTGTTGCAGCACAAGCAGGCGTAAATGGTTACGTTGTTAAACCATTTACAGCTGCTACACTGAAGGAAAAAATCGATAAGATTTTTGAACGTATCGACGCACAATAATTACAAAGGTACAGCATGGATATTAATAAAACAGAACAAATTGAAGCTGCACGAGCCTTAATCATTGCTTTGGAGTCTGACGACGAACAACAAGCGAAGCAACAGCTTATTATCTTAACTCAATCACAAGAAAGTGAACTATTCCATGAGGTCGGTAAGCTTACTCGAGAATTACATGAGTCCATGAGTAATTTCAATGTTGACTCTCGCTTAGTCGACTTGACAAAAAATGATATGCCCAATACCCGGGAACGCCTTAACTACGTTATTACAACGACAGAAGACGCTGCCCATAAAACCTTAGGTTTTATTGATCAGACTTTACCCCTTGCATCTGATCTCAAACAAACCGCTGAAAAGATCAATCAAAGTTGGCATCGTTTTCGCATGAAAGAAATGTCTGCTGATGAATTCCGCTCTTTAAGTAAAGAAATTGAAATATATTTGCCTGAAGTAACTCGTCACTCTGAACAGATTCATGCCAATTTATCTGAAATGATGCTGGCACAAGGTTTTCAAGATCTCACCGGACAAGTTATTCGCCAAGTAATTAACTTAGTGGAAGAAGTAGAGAACAATTTAGTACAACTCGTCAAATTAGCTAGCAAGCACCGTGATGAAGAACCAAAGAAAGATAAACAGGTTGATGCAATTAAGGCCGAAGGCCCGCAGATTAATGCCGCAGACAACCCCAATGTTATGAATGATCAAGATGAGGTCGATGATTTGTTATCAAGTCTGGGCTTCTAAAGGATAACAACGATGGCGTTAGATACTGATGATGAAATCCTGCAGGACTTTTTAGTCGAAGCAGAGGAAATATTAGAAGGCTTAAATGAGCAACTGGTTCAGCTTGAAACTCAACCTGAAGATAGTGACCTACTAAACTCTATTTTCCGTGGATTTCATACAATTAAAGGTGGCGCAGGTTTCTTAAGCCTAGATGCCATGGTCGCATTATGCCATAAATGCGAAGATCTATTTAACCTTTTGCGCCAGGGTGATCGTAGAGTGGATGCTAATATGATGGATACCTTTCTTAAGGTACTCGATATATTAAATACCATGTTTGAAGAAACAAAATCGGGTGAATTTCCAACAGCAGCCGATCCTGCAGTTCTTGAACAACTGGCCAATTACCTTAACCCTAATGTAGCAGCAGAACCAGCTGCCCCTGAACCGACTCCGGAAGTAGTCATATCTCAACCTGCCGGAGATAATGACGATATAACTGATGATGAGTTCGAGGCATTACTGAATCAACTACATGGTGAAAGCGCCCCAGGGAAAGCTACTCCAGATCCAGTAACACCTGCCCCTGCCGCCGCTCCTGCTGATAACGATGATATTTCCGAAGATGAATTTGAAGCATTATTGGATGAATTGCAAGGCAAAAAGAAATCTATAGCAACAGAGAAACCTCAACCAGTCGAACCGAGTAAACCAGAGCCTGTAGCTTCTGCCCCTGCTGAAAAAGTTGAGCCTGTTATTGCACCTAAGCCATCCCCAGAAGCAAAAGCATCTCCTGTGGCAAAAAACGAATCGCCGGCAAAACCTGCCGCTGCTGTTAAACCAGCGGAAACAACTGTCCGCGTTGATACAGCTCGCTTAGATGACATTATGAATATGGTCGGGGAACTCGTTCTTGTTCGCAATAGAATAAGTACATTAGAAACAGCTACCGAAGATGAAGAAATGTCTAAAGCAGTCAGTAACTTAGCAGTTGTTACTGGTGACTTACAAACTGCGGTAATGAAAACTCGAATGCAGCCGATCAAAAAGGTATTTGGTCGCTTTCCACGCGTTGTACGTGACTTAGCTCGTACTTTGAAAAAAGATATCAATCTTGAGTTACGCGGCGAAGAAACAGATTTAGATAAAAACTTGGTTGAAGCGCTAGCTGATCCTTTAGTCCATTTAGTTAGAAATGCAGTTGACCACGGTGTTGAAATGCCCGACGTTCGCGTGGCTGCAGGCAAAGCTAGTCAAGGACAGATCATTTTAGGTGCGGCGCAAGAAGGTGACCATATTTTGCTGACTATCTCTGATGATGGAGCAGGTATGGATGCCGATGTTCTGCGACAAAAAGCAGTCGAAAAAGGCATGATGGATGAAGAAGCTGCATCTCGAATCTCTGATGCAGAAAGCTATGCCCTTATATTTGCACCTGGCTTCTCCATGAAACAAGAAATATCTGATATTTCAGGCCGTGGCGTAGGCATGGATGTAGTGAAAACAAGTATCTCCAAACTGAATGGTGTTATCGACATTCAATCAGAAATAGGAGTAGGTACAACTCTTTCTATCAAAGTCCCGCTCACACTCGCCATTATGCCAACACTGATGGTCATGCTGGGTGACCAAATATTTGCATTCCCATTAGTAAGCGTTAATGAAATTTTCCACTTAGACCTATCCAAAACGAATGTGGTCGATGGTCAACAAACCATTATGGTTAGAAATAAAACCTTACCTCTTTTCTATCTAAGAAAATGGCTAACCAAGACCTTTAATGACACAGGAAAACCTGAGATTGAACATGTTGTTGTCGTTAATGTTGGCACGCGACGAGTCGGTTTTGTTGTCGATCAACTAATTGGTCAAGAAGAAGTTGTTATCAAACCTTTAGGTGCTTTATTACAAGGTACAAAAGGCCTTGCAGGTGCTACAATTACGGGCGATGGGCGGATCTCACTTATTCTAGACTTCCCTGAATTAATGGCTACTTACGCTAATAGAGGATATTAGGTTCCCTGTGACAGTTCGAGTACTGATTGTTGACGATTCAGGTTTTTTTCGTAAACGCCTGTCTGAAATTATTTCCTCAGATCCTCTCTTATCTGTTGTAGGAATGGCAGAAAATGGTCTTGAGGCCATTGAACAAGTCAAAAATCTGCAGCCAGATGTCATTACTATGGATATTGAAATGCCAGTAATGAATGGTATTAATGCTGTTAAACAAATAATGGCTATTCAACCCATCCCAGTTTTAATACTATCGTCTTGGTCAACAGATGGTGCAAAAGCAACATTAGATGCCTTAGATGCTGGTGCTATCGATTATATGCCTAAACGCTTTGAAGATATTTCAGCCGATAGTAGTGTTGCTCATCGTGCATTATGTAAACGCCTTTGTAAGTTAGCTAACTCAAAAGTAGTATCTCTAAACCTAACACCAAAGAAAAGAGTAAGTCAGGCAACTATATTAGTGAAAAAACAATCATTTAATTTAGTTGTAATAGGCACTTCTACTGGCGGCCCGATTGCTTTGCAAAAGGTATTAACCCAACTTCCAGCAGACTTTCCCTATCCGCTACTATTAATTCAACATATGCCGGCGTCATTTACACCTTCTTTTGCTGAACGACTCAACTCCCAATGTAAAATACGCATTAAACACGCTGAAAATGGCGATCTTCTATCAGCGGGTACAGCCTACCTTGCTCCAGGTGGTACACAAATGCTCATCAAGGGAGATGGTTCAAAACGCTATCTTAAAATTCAAGCTGGCCTAGAAAGTCAGCCATACAAACCCTGTATTGACACTACATTGGAATCACTAATTCAGCAATCTCCAAAAAAAATACTGACTGTTATTCTCACAGGAATGGGTTCAGACGGCTTAAAAGGCTGTCAAAAACTAAAACAATTAGGCGGCACGATCTGGGCTCAAGATGAACAAAGTAGTACCATTTATGGAATGCCTAAAGCTGTTGTGGAAGCAGGCATAGCAGATAAAATTTTAGATGTTATAGATATTGGTCATCATCTAGCGGAGCTTAAATAGTCATGGATATCCTCAGTTTACTAGGTATTATCATTGGCTTTGGCGCTATTATCGGCGGGCAGTACCTTGACGGTGGCCATATTGATTCCATCTTAAATGCCGTTGCCTTATTCATCGTCTTAGGCGGTACATTAGGTGCGGTAATGCTACAAACACCCCTAAGCACCTTTCTACGCGCCTTAAAAATGCTCTCTTGGGTTTTTTTCCCTCCTCAACACTCGCCAAAAGAATTGCTTGAAAAGATCTTAGAATGGAATCAAGTTGCACGTCGAGAAGGTTTATTTAAATTAGAGTCACTAGCTGATCTTGAAGAGGACCCTTTTATTCAAAAAGGCTTACAACTTATTTCGGATGGCGGAACACCTGAAATGATTCGAGAAATTTTAGAAAATGATCTTTATATAGATGAATCTAAAGATATCCAGTCTGCAAAAGTCTATGAAGCAATGGGCGGTTACTCCCCTACAATCGGTATTATTGGTGCGGTATTAGGTCTTATTCATGTTATGAGAAATCTCGCAGAACCTTCATCATTAGGCTCTGGTATTGCAGTTGCATTTGTTGCCACCATTTATGGTGTCGGCCTCGCTAACTTGCTTTTTCTCCCTATCGCCAGCAAGTTAAGATCTACTATTGAGCGCCGCTCTAGTTATTATATTATGCTTATCGAGGGAATCATTAAAGTGGCTGATGGTGAAAATCCGCACATCATTGAAAGTCATTTACAAGTGTATATAGACTAAGATTATTATGGCACGGAGAAGAAAAATTGAAGAGCCAGCCAATCACGAACGTTGGTTAATTTCATACGCTGACTTTATCACTCTATTGTTCGCCTTCTTTGTCGTTATGTACTCAATTTCATCTGTCAATGAAGGCAAGTACCGTGTCTTATCCGACACATTAGATGCAGCATTTTCAGATCCTAAGCGTTCAATAGACCCAATTCAAGTTGGTGAAATAGAGCGCGGTAATACAGAAAGAACCCCTGAAAATAATCCCAAGAATATCGCCGATCCTGACGCTATTGAAATATTCACATCACCGCCGGTGTCTGAAGAAACCATACAAACAATTAATCAAATTAGCACCCAACTTAATGAGTCTTTAAAAGATCTAATAGACAATGAGGATGTCAATATCAAGCAAGGTGAAGACTGGCTGGAATTGGAAATGAAATCTAATGTGCTCTTCTTTAGCGGCGAAGCTCGCTTAGAAAATAGTGCGATTCCTATTAT
>CAJXPP010000067.1 GCA_913058195.1 uncultured Gammaproteobacteria bacterium
ACGAGATCATGCCTAGTCTCGTGGGCTCGGAGATGTGTATAAGAGACAGGCGTGGTAATCCTGAAATGGAACGCCGTTGTCAGGAAGTGATTGATCGTTGTGTTGCCTTAGATGATATTAACCCTATTGTTGCGATTCATGATGTAGGGGCTGGTGGCTTATCGAATGCCTTCCCTGAGTTAGTTAATGATAGTGGCCGAGGCGGTAAGTTTGAATTACGCGTTGTGCCAAATGATGAATCAAGCATGTCACCAATGGAGATTTGGTGTAATGAATCGCAAGAACGTTATGTCTTAGGCGTTAACCCAGAAGATGTTGATCTATTCAAAGCAATTTGTGAGCGTGAACGTTGCCCTTGGGCGATTGTGGGTGAAGTAACATCAGAGCAACATTTATTAGTGGGCGATGCTGAATTTGTCCAAAACCCAGTGGATATGCCTTTATCATTATTATTAGGCAAGCCACCAAAAATGCTACGTGATGTTAAGCACCATACCTTTGAAAAGCCTGAATTAGATTTAACGGGTGTGACGGTGAGTGATGCATTAGAACGTGTTCTAAAATTACCAACAGTTGCAAGTAAAAACTTCTTAATTACCATTGGTGATCGCAGCATAACCGGCTTGGTAGCCCGTGATCAAATGGTCGGCCCTTGGCAAGTGCCTGTGGCTGATTGTGCAGTGACATTAGCCGATCATCATGGTTTTAAAGGTGAAGCAATGTCGATGGGTGAGCGAGCACCATTAGCCTTGATTGATGCACCTGCATCGGGTCGTATGGCAGTGGGTGAATCAATCACCAATATTGCTGCCGCGAGTATTGAAAAACTGAGTGATATTAAGTTATCAGCTAACTGGATGGCGGCCTGTGGTCATAAAGGTGAAGATGCTGAGCTTTATGACACAGTTGAAGCTGTCGGCATGGAATTGTGTCCAGAACTAGGCATTGCGATTCCAGTAGGTAAAGATTCTTTATCAATGAAAACAGTGTGGCAGGATGAAGGTGAAAGTAAGTCTGTTATTTCGCCATTGTCATTGATTGTTACTGCCTTTTCACCTGTTTTTGATGCCGCTAAAACATGCACGCCACAGTTAAGAACTGATAAGGGTGATACTGATCTTATCTATATCGATTTAGGTAAAGGTAATAACCGACTTGCTGCCTCTGCATTAGCTCAAGTGTATGGCCAAGTAGGTCATCATGGCCCAGATTTAGACGATCCTGCATCATTGAAGAACTTCTTCTCCGCTATTCAGCAGTTGAAACAAGATGATGTGTTATTGGCTTATCATGATCGTAGTGATGGTGGTTTGATTAGCACATTAGTAGAAATGGCATTTGCAGGACATTGCGGCCTTGATATTAATTTATCAGGATTAGGTGATGCTTTACCAGTATTGTTTAATGAAGAGCTTGGCGCCGTTATTCAAGTTAAACATTGTGATGTTGACAATACATTATCTGTGCTTCGTGAATATGATCTTGGTCATGTGAGTCATGTGATTGGAAGTCTTAGTGATAAGCAACAGATTGTAGTGACAGTGAATGGCGAACAAGTGGTTAATGAATCACGAATTATATTACATCGTTATTGGGCTGAAACAAGCTACCGAATGCAAGCACTTCGTGATAATCCTGACTGCGCACAACAAGAGTTTGATGCTTTATTAGATGAAGCTGATTCAGGTTTATTTGCCAAATTAAGTTTCGATGCCGATGAGCATATTGCAGCGCCATATATTTTGAGTGGCATTCGTCCGAAAATGGCCATTTTACGTGAGCAAGGTGTGAATGGTCAGATAGAGATGGCAGCATCATTTGATCATGCCGGCTTTACGGCTATTGACGTGCACATGAGTGATATTCTTGAAGGACGTATAGATCTAGCTGACTTTAAAGGCTTAGTCGCTTGTGGTGGCTTCTCATACGGTGATGTATTAGGTGCAGGTCGTGGTTGGGCAAGTACTATTTTACATAATGATAAAGCTCGCAAACAATTTAGTGACTTCTTCCAGCGTGAAGACACCTTTGCTTTAGGAGTGTGTAATGGTTGCCAAATGCTATCGCAACTTAAAGAGTTGATTCCAGGAAGTGACCATTGGCCACGTTTTGAACGTAATATTTCAGAACAGTTTGAAGCCCGTTTTTCATTAATCGAAATTGTTGACTCTCCATCTGTGTTATTACAAGACATGGCAGGTTCTATTATGCCAATTGCTGTGGCACATGGAGAAGGTCGTGCAGACTTTACTGAGACAGGTTCACAAGCTGATGCCTTAGTTACAATGCGTTATGTTGACCATAATGGTAAGGCTACGGAACGTTACCCTCAAAATCCGAATGGTTCAGCTGAAGGAATTACATCGTTAACGACAACGGATGGCCGAGTGACCATTATGATGCCTCATCCTGAGCGTGTAACGCGTACAGTACAACATTCCTGGCACCCAGATGACTGGGGAAAAGATGGCCCTTGGTTACGATTATTCCACAACGCAAGGAAGTGGGTAGGCTAGAAAACAAAAGCCTGAGCATTAGCTTGGGCTTTTTTATATAGCAAGTTTTAGTCTTTTATTATTAAATACTTGGCATACTATTTTTGTAGTTATATTAGGCGTTATTGGCTTTTGATTGTCTGATTATTAAACGGGAACATCTTGTTGATCATAAATTCGTTTTAATAATATATAAACAGCACCTGTTCCACCATCAGCGACGATTGCACTGCAAAACGCCAACACAATTTCACTTTCACGTAACCAGAAATTAAGTTTAGTTTTTAATACCGGTTTATTGTCTTTAGAGCTCCAACCTTTGCCATGAATAACACGTACGCAGCGGATCTGTTGTTGTTGGCATTGTTCGAGAAACCCAGAAAGGGTGGGCTCAGCCATGGCGAGCGTCAGACCATGCAAATCAAGCTCAGCTTCAATATGCATTTTGCCACTACGCAACTTCGAAAAAACGCGATGTTGAATGCCAGGACCACGGTATTCTAAATACTCTTCATTACCAACTGTTTCTGGTGCAAACATATCAGAAAATGGACTACTATTGCTGCGCTCAGAACTTTGTGCGTGCTCAAGCACCCTTGCTTTTGGTTTAGGTTTGGTATGCAATAAGCGGTCATGTTGAAGTGGCTTTGCATCGCGCATTTCAGCACGAAACAAATCAATTTCATCTCCATCAGAATTATCTTTATTGTCTGCCATGATCGTTATGTGTTCTTATATATTTATCGTTGCTAATAGCTATTCTGCCAGATTAAGGCTTGCTAAAAAAAATACTTTTGCTTTATTATACGAATCACTTGTCGGGGTGCCAGATATTGGCTGAGATTAAACCCGTTGAACCTGAAGAGGCTAATACCTCCGTAGGAAACGAGCGAGTATATCGCATATTTTGTCATTATCTGATGATTTTGCGTATATTCAATTCTTGTTAGCCAGTTCCTGGCTCAACGATTTCCCCGATTTTTTTGATTTATTAATAGGGGAAGTTAATGTCTTCACAAAATACCAAAGTTATTGATATTACAGAGCACAGTGGTATCACAACAGAACCATTATCTGGTTCCGAGAAAAGTTATGTCATTGGTAGTCGTGATGATATTCGTGTGCCGTTTCGAAAAATATTACTAACCGATACGCCGAATAGAAATACAGAGTTACCAGGTGAGCCTAATGCGCCTATCTATGTGTATGATACTTCAGGTATTTATACTGATACTACGCAAGTCATTGATGTTGAAAAAGGCTTGCCTGCCATTCGTAAAACATGGATTGATGAACGTGATGATACTGAAGAACTAAGCGAGTACAGCTCAACGTTTACACGTGAGCAGGAAGCTAAGTTACTTGATATTCCATTGTTTGAGAACAATCGTCGTCCACGACGCGCTAAAAAAGGTGGTAATGTCAGCCAAATTCATTATGCACGACAAGGCATCATTACCCCTGAAATGGAATTTATTGCCATTCGTGAAAATATTGGCCGTACTGAAGCCAGTAAAGAAGGGTCAGCACCTGTAGGTTTTGATACCCACATTACGCCTGAGTTTGTACGTAAAGAAGTGGCTGAAGGCCGTGCAATCATTCCTTCCAACATTAACCATCCTGAAGTTGAACCGATGATTATTGGTCGTAATTTTTTAGTGAAAATTAATGCCAACATTGGTAATTCTGCTACAACATCATCGATTGAAGATGAAGTTGAAAAAATGGTTTGGGGTATTCGCTGGGGTGCCGATAATGTAATGGATTTATCAACCGGTAAAAACATTCACCAAACACGAGAGTGGATTATTCGTAACTCACCTGTGCCAATTGGTACCGTGCCACTTTATCAAGCATTAGAAAAAGTCGACGGTATTGCTGAAAACCTTACATGGGAAGTCTACCGCGATACATTGATCGAGCAAGCAGAACAGGGTGTGGATTACTTCACTATTCATGCTGGTGTACGTTTGGCGCATATTCCACTAACAATTGAGCGTACAACAGGTATTGTTTCTCGCGGTGGTTCAATTATGGCTGCATGGTGTTTAGCACATCATGAAGAAAGCTTCATATACACACATTTTGAAGATATCTGTGAAATTATGAAAGCCTATGATGTGTCATTCTCATTAGGTGATGGGTTACGACCTGGATCACAAGCTGATGCTAATGATGCAGCACAATTTGCTGAATTAATAACACTGGGTGAGTTAACACAAGTTGCTTGGAAGCACGATGTACAAGTGATGATTGAAGGCCCAGGCCATGTAGGTATGCATAAAATCAAAGAAAATATGGATATGCAATTAAAGCATTGCCATGAAGCACCATTTTATACATTAGGCCCATTAGTGACGGATATTGCACCGGGCTATGATCATATTACGTCAGGTATCGGCGCTGCGATGATTGGTTGGTTTGGTACGGCAATGTTATGTTACGTAACACCCAAAGAACATCTTGGTCTGCCTAATAAAGACGATGTTAAAACAGGCATTATTACTTATAAAATAGCGGCCCATGCAGCTGATTTAGCTAAAGAACACCCGGGTGCTGATATTCGTGATAATGCAATTTCAAAAGCACGGTTTGAGTTCCGCTGGGAAGATCAATTTAATCTTGGTTTAGACCCTGATACAGCGCGTAAATTCCATGATGAAACCTTGCCAAAACCATCTGCTAAAGTGGCCCATTTCTGTTCAATGTGTGGACCAAAATTCTGCTCAATGCGTATTTCTCATGATGTTAAAGCTGCTTTTGCTGAGAAGTCGGAAGAATTTAAAGCTGGCGGTAGTAAAATTTATCATCAGGTTTAAATCAAAATGAAACAGTATTTGATTATAGGGAGCGGCCTTGTTGGCCGCTTGCTAGCGTGGCGTTTGATATCAAAAGGGCATCAGGTTTCTATATTATCGAGTGATAATAAAACGGGAACAGGTAGTGCTGGTTTCATTGCTGCCTCAATGATATCTCCTGCTACCGAAGCTGTTCAGACTGAACAAAAAGTGAAGCATATTGGTCAAGTATCAGCTGATTTATGGCCTAAATGGTTAGCAGAACTACCAGAAGAAGTTTTCTATCAAGATAATGGTACTTTGGTTATTGCTCATAATGGCGACGAGTCTGAAATGGCTCGTTTCACACGTCGAGCGGAGCATATTTTGTCAAGCGACGATTATGCCGAACTTAATCAAGAAGAGTTAGCAGATAAAGAACCTCAATTAGCACAACAGTTTGATAAGGCTTTATTTTTTGATGGTGAATCCTGTTTAGATAACCGACATTTGTATCGCATTCTAACGACTATTTTAACGATGTCGCCATTTTGCGATTGGCAACAATGTGATGAGATTGACTCGATATCCTTAACGGTTCTAGAACAACTCTCTCAGCATCATTTTAATTGTAGTAATGATGTTTTTGATGAGGTGATTGATTGTCGAGGTAATGGTGCAAAAGCAGATTTACTAGGCTTACGCAGTGTGCGTGGCGAAGTGATACGTGTGCATGCGCCTGAGGTTGATTTTAAACATGCCATTCGATTGATGCATCCACGCTATCCCATGTATTTAGCGCCGCGTCCAAATAATGAATATATCCTCGGTGCTACAGTGATCGAAAGTGATGATATGTCACCAGTCTGTGTTCGCTCAGCTTTAGAGCTAATGTCGGTTTTATATAGCTTGCATAAAGGCTTTGCTGAAGCACGTGTTTTAGAAATGGCTTCACATTGTCGTCCTGCTATGAAGAATAACTTACCTATCATTAAGCGTACTAACTGGGGATTACAGATAAATGGCTTGTATCGACATGGTTACTTATTTTCACCAGCTGTTATTACTGATGTATTAGCACTGTTAGAGGATAAGGTTGAGTCGATTCAGTTTGGGGAGCTATTTGATGTCTGACAAGGTTGAGATAGATATAAATATATCAATGGAAAGGATGTTAAGTTCTGACAACTTTAACATTAAAGTTAATGCTGAAAATAAGTTGATAAAAGTAGGAACCACGATTAGTAAACTCTTAAGTGATATGGACGTTAATGGACGGTTTTTAGTTGTTGTTAACGATGAAATCATCCCTAAATCAGCGCATGATAATACACGACTCAATGCGAGTGACATAATCGATATTATGTCACCTATCAGTGGAGGTTAAGATGAAAAGAGCATCATCATGGCAGGTGTATGACACCGAATTAGAAAGCCGTTTATTTATTGGTACGGCACTATATACCTCACCTCAAATTATGCTTGATGCCATTAAAGCATCACAAGCACAAGTTATTACCTTATCTTTGCGTCGGCAAATGCCATCGCAAACGGAAAGTAATAATCAGTTTTGGCAACTAATCCAAGAACTGGGATGTCATTTATTACCCAATACAGCGGGTTGTTATAGTGCTGAAGAAGCAGTGAAAACAGCCTGTATGGCACGTGAATTATTCGATACCGATTGGATAAAACTCGAGGTATTAGGGGATAGCTATAACCTTCAGCCCGATCCATTTGCCTTAGTTGAAGCAAGTAAAATACTGATAGCCGAGGGGTTTAAAGTCTTTCCCTACTGCACCGATGATTTAGTGCTTTGTCAAAAGCTTGCCGACTTAGGCTGTAAAGTATTAATGCCGTGGGGGGCACCAATTGGAACAGGACAGGGATTAATTAATCCCTATGCCCTAGAAGTCATCCGTAAGCGTTTACCAGATATGACTCTATTGGTGGATGCTGGTATTGGTAAACCATCAGATGCTGTGCAGGCAATGGAGTTAGGTTATGACGGTATTTTGCTTAACACTGCCGTCGCAGAAGCATTAGAACCAGATGTAATGGCTTCTGCTTTTGCTCAAGCAATTAATGCCGGGCGCTTAGCCTATGAAGCTGGCGTGATGCCAAAACGTGATAACGCTAAACCAAGCACACCCACATTAGATCAGCCTATTTGGCAACAATATGACTAAAGCTGCAGTATTACTAATTGGCGGCATAGACCCACAAGGTTGTGCTGGCATTATGGCAGATAGTCAAACTGTGTCCGCACATGGCTGTCATCCAGTGCCTTTAATCACTTGTTTAACCCAACAAACACAAGAGGGATTAACGGATTTAGGGGCACTAGATGCCGATCAGTTTATGGGACAATATCAGTCAGCTGTGGCTGATTTTAATATTGCAGCAATTAAAGTGGGCTTGATTCCTAATCTTGATATTGCTCAGGTTGTGTTGGCAATACTAAAACAACACAATGTGCCAGTTATTTGGGATCCAGTATTGGCCTGTACATCAGGTGGAGTGTTGGTGAGCAGTGAAGTGCAAACCTACCTTCTTGAACAGCTACTTCCTGAAATAACATTATTAACACCTAATACCGTTGAACTTAGCCAACTGACCCAACAAGATGATCAAATAGAAGCGAGCCAGTATTTATTAAGTACAGGTTTAAATGGCTGTTTAGTTAAAGGTGGTCATGTTGATAGCAAATGGGCAACTGACTATTTTATCGATCATAGCCATTCGTTTTATTGCTATGCCTATAAACAGGCCAAAAATGTTAGGGGCACAGGCTGCGTATTAGCTGCGAGTATTGCTAGTAATATGGCAATGAACCATGATATCCGTGATGCTATTGTATTAGCCAAAGCCTATTTAACACGCGGGATTCGTGAAGCTAAGAAAATAGGGCCTTATAGTACTATTGCACATTCCAGTGATAACTTTGACTTACAAGATATGCCCAAACTGGCTTATGCCAAAGCTTTTGTAGGCCAGCAATTTAACTTCCCGTCGTGCCCTCAACGATTAGGAATTTACCCTGTTGTTGATAGCAGTGATTGGATTAAAAAGCTAACTGGAGAGGGCATTAAAACGATTCAATTGCGGATCAAAAATGCGACTGAGGAACAAAAGCACAGCGAGATACAACAGGCCATTAACTACTGTGATGACTCGATAGCCTTGTTTGTAAATGACTATTGGAAAATTGCAATAGAGCATCAAGCCTACGGTATACACCTGGGTCAAGAAGACCTACATGATGCGAAGCTAATAGAAATTGAACAGGCAGGGTTAAGGCTTGGCGTGTCTACTCATTCCTATTGGGAACTCGCCAGAGCCTTAGCTATTAATCCAAGCTACATTGCACTCGGACCTGTATTTGAAACTACCAGTAAAATTATGCCCTGGACACCGCAAGGTGTGGAACGTGTTAAACAATGGTCCCGATTATTGGGCGATGCTTATCCCTTAGTCGCTATTGGCGGTATTAATCAAGACCGTGCTGAACAACTGCATAAAACTGGCGTAGGTTCAGTAGCAATGATATCGGCAATTACCGAAGCAGAGGATTACAGAAAAACGACGCAGGGTTTACTATCGTTGTGGAATAGTGTGAATTAACTTGCTTTTCAAGCAGATGTTCTGGACAGAGAAAAAGGCATAATCTTGGTAGCTAATAAAGGTGTAGATAATTAGTTATCTGGTTCCTTTTCTTTATCCTCTTGTACTAGCGCCACAATGGTCCAGCCTGCATCAGGCTCTAAGGCTTCAGCACCGGTAAAAAAGCGTAATTGATATTTGGCAGTAAAGATAAATAGTGGGATCGCTCGCTTGCCATATTGTTGTTTGTAATCATCAAACGTAAAGCTTTCACTTAGCGTGGTTTGTTTTATTTTTGCACCTTGAGCTACCCAGCTCGCTAATTTAGAGTAAGACAGTTCTTTATCAAAAAGAATATGAAAACGATGATTTACCGATTTACTTGACTGCTGATCTTCACCTTCTTTATCTGTTTGTTCATTAGAAGGTAATAAATATATTTTGTTGTAGCCAAATTCTGACTTATAACGCTGTCCAGTCAGAGCGTTACGATCTTTTTGAGGTGTTAATGCTAATAACTGTCTCTTATACACATCTGACGCTGCCGACGATCTACTCTGTGTA
>CAJXPP010000068.1 GCA_913058195.1 uncultured Gammaproteobacteria bacterium
TCGGCAGCGTCAGATGTGTATAAGAGACAGATTATATGATTCACGACTTTGACGTATTATAAGACGGCGTTGCTGTTCTTCATTTTGCATTGCTTGATTAAGTCGATGCCCTGACTCACGAGTTCTAGAATTAACAGCACCACCTTCATAAATGGGCAAAGTTAACCGTAAGCTAATGCTTTCTCTTTGGCTATCACTGCTTCCGCCAAACACCGAATCATTTTGTGAATTGTAGTCTGCTTGTCCGACTAAATCTAAGATAGGATAATGGCCACTTTTTTGTAATTCTATCGTTTGCCCTGCGTTATCCACAGAAGATTTTGCAACAACTAAGCTTGGGTTTTGTTTAAGTGCAATGTCACTCCATGCATTAATATCTTCTGGCTCAGGACTAACCAATGGGCTTTCATCTATTAATTTTTCTAATGATTCAATATAAGTACCCGCTGTTTCACGCAATCGTTCTTTGCTATTTGCCAGTTCATTTTCAGCGCTAATGACTCTTGCATTAGCTAAATCAGATGCTGCTTGTGATTCGACTACATCGGTAATGGTCGACATGCCGACATCAAATCGCTGCTGCGTTTGGTCAAGTTGTTGTGCGATGGATTCATGCTCTGCAATAGCAAATGAAACTTCATCTTGTTGGCTAAGAAAATCGAAATAACGATCTGCCACACGAATGATTAAATCTTGTTCGATAATTTTATAACTTGCTGCAGCGCTATCAATAGCAATTGATGCTTGTTCTTTTTGAACAGTATTTTGGCGGCGGTACAGGGGCTGAGTCAAGCTCAGGCTATAGCCATAACTATTGTGATCAAAATTCCCTGAGGCCAACGGTGATGAACTGTCCTCCCAGGTCTTAGCTGTATTAGCTATTAAATCAATTTCTGGTAAAAATCGTGCTTTTGCTTGTTCTGATAATTCTGCAACAGCTTGACGGGAAGCTCCCTCTGCTAATAGCTGAGGATCATTTTGTAATGCCATCTCATAAACTTGCATTAAATCTTCTGCCGAACTTGTTGTAACGATCAGTGAACTAATTAATATTACTGCTATATTTATCCGTTTAAACATTTTCATATCCTTCGCACTACTTAATATATATTCATACTAGTATCAATATTTTTAGCCCAAGCATTCATCCCGCCCACTAAATTGATAACATTAATAAAGCCATTCTGCTCTAGATAGTTACCTGCTTGATCACTTCGCATACCGCTTCTGCAAATTAAAACAATGGGGTCATTCTTATGTTTATCAAGCATATCAAGTTGGCCAGGAATCGTTTGAACCGGAATATGGATTGCATCTTCAAGCATTCCATTTTGAAGTTCTACCGTTTCACGCACATCAATTTTGACCGCATTTTTATTTTTAGCTAAAAAATCACGTACTTCAATAGCGTTCATCTGTTTCATTTACTGTTCTCTCTTAAAATTCAAATTCAGCTTTAGGTTCAGCATTAATCATAACGGGGATCACTGTTTCAAACATAGTTTCAGTTTGCCACTCTCGTTCAGTAACTCGTCGAATCACATTAATAGACATCGGCTCACTTTCACCGACTACTGCTATCATTCGGCCACCTACTTTTAAACTTTGTAAATATTCATCAGGCACAGATACAAACGCTGCTGTTGAAACAATAACATCAATTCGATCGGCCAGCGGCCAGCCCTTTGAGGCATCACCAATAGCAAAGCTTATAGTATTTAGATGTCTTAATTTCTGTTGCGCTATCTCAGATAATTCTGCAATCATTTCAACCGTAGTAACATGTCCTGCTAATTGTTCCAATAAGGCCGTCATATAGCCTGAACCAGTTCCAATCTCTAGCACATATTCATTTTGTTGCACATCTGCAGCTTGCAACATACGACCAACTAGTACTGGTGCCAAAATTGTTTGGCCAAAGCCAATGGGTAATTCAGTATCTGCATAGGCAAGTCCTGCTAATGACGCATCAACAAACTCACTTCGCTTCACCTTTTCTAAGGCACTTAATACACGAGGGTCTAAAACATCACTCGGTCGTACCTGCTGTTCTAGCATATTAAAATGAGCATTACTTTGTTGTGCCATTTTTGTTCCTTTTAGTAGGCTAGAATTATCCAATCTTTAATTATTGAGCAATTTTGGCCCAAGTATCACGTAATGTAACCGTTCTATTAAACACTAACTTTCCGTCTCGACATAATTCCGCATCGGCACAGAAATAACCTTCGCGTTCAAACTGATAAACAACGCCTGCTTCAGTGGTTGCCAAACTTTTCTCAACCACACTTTCTGTTAAGGTCACTAAAGAATTAGGATTTAATAACTCAATAAAGTCATCGACTGACTTATCACTATCTGGATGAGGCACTGTAAATAGGCGGTCGTATAATCTGACATCTGCTTTCACGCCATGTTCCGCAGAAACCCAATGAATAACGCCTTTTACTTTGCGTCCTTCTGGATTAGCACCTAATGTAGCAGGATCATAGCTACAGCGTAACTCTGTAATATCACCATTATCATCTTTAATCACTTCGTCACAGCGAATCACGTAGGCATTTCGCAGACGCACTTCTTTGTCTTTAACTAGTCGTTTGAACTTATTATTAGCTTCTTCTTTAAAATCAGCTCGGTCGATATATAGCTCACGTGTAAACGGCACAATGCGTGTACCCATCTCTTCTTTTTGAGGATGCCTCGGAGCAATTAACTCTTCAGTTTGACCTTCAGGATAATTCGTTATCACCACTTTAACCGGATCTAATACGACCATAGCGCGGGGTGCTGTTTCATTTAATTCTTCACGAATGCAGGCATCTAAAATTTCCATTTCAACGGAATTATCAGATTTCGTCACTCCTATACGCTCACAAAACTCACGAATTGCAGAGGCAGGATAACCACGACGGCGCATACCCGAAATGGTTGACATACGGGGATCATTCCAAGACTCAACAATATTTTCTTCAACCAAACGCGTCAATCTACGTTTGCTGGTAATCGCGTACTGCAGATTAAGGCGTGAAAACTCAATTTGTTGCGGATGTGAATTCAGCTTTAAGGTATCTAAAAACCAGTCATATAAAGGACGATGGTCAGCGAATTCCAAAGTACAAACTGAATGAGTAATATTTTCAATCGAGTCAGATAGACAGTGAGTGTAGTCATACATCGGATAGATGCACCACTCAGTACCTGTTTGATGGTGAACTACACCGTGGCGAATACGGTAAATAGCGGGATCGCGTAGATTTACATTAGGCGAAGCCATATCGATTTTGGCGCGTAATAATTTAGAACCATCGGGAAACTCGCCAGCACGCATGCGATTAAATAGATCTAAATTTTCTTCGATTGAACGATCACGGTAAGGGCTGTTCTTACCTGGCTCAGTCAATGTACCGCGATATTCACGTGTCTCTTCCGCTGATAGGTCACACACATAAGCATTACCTTGCTCAACTAATTGAATGGCATAATCAAACAATTGTTGGAAATAATTAGATGAGAAGTACAGGCGTTCTTGCCAATCGAAGCCTAGCCAGCGCACATCTTCTTCAATTGAATTTACAAATTCTTCATTCTCTTTCTGAGGGTTTGTATCATCAAAACGAAGATTGCATAAACCATCGTAATCATTAGCTAAACCAAAGTTTAAACAAATAGATTTAGCATGACCAATATGCAAATAACCATTAGGTTCTGGTGGAAAACGAGTATGTACTCTGCCTTCATTTTTTCCTTCAGCAAGATCAGTATTAATGATATTACGAATGAAGTTACTCGGTTTTGTTGTGACGTCGTCGCTCATTTTTATCTCTATCTAAATTGCTTTTACACGGGGTAATTAATGGTCAATATTGTATCATGGACACATTGAACTAATAACGAGATTTGATTATGGCAATTGCAACATTAGCTGCTGGCTGTTTTTGGGGAGTAGAAGTACAGTTCAGGCAAGTCAATGGCGTACTTTCTACTAGAGTTGGTTACACTGCTGGAACAACTTCTGACCCGGATTATAAAGCTGTCTGCACCGGCGAAACTGGCCATGCTGAAGCTATTGAAATCACTTTTGATGACACAATCCTCAGCTTTAATGATTTATTGGCCATCTTCTGGAAGTTGCACAACCCCACCACCTTAAATAGACAAGGCCCAGATAGGGGTACTCAATATCGTAGTGCTATTTTTTACCATGATGATCAACAAAAACAACAAGCAGAAGCATCAAAACAAGGTCTAAATGATTCTGGCTACTACCCTACTTCGATTGTCACAGAGATTACCGCAGCTGAAACATTTTATCCTGCTGAAGAGTATCACCAATGTTATTTAGAGAAAAAAGGACTTGGAAACTGTCACTAGCCGCGCTTGGTAGCCCGATGAAATAATGGTTCGTGAACTGATTCTCGAGAAAAGCGCCAGCATGCAATTGCTATAGCAATAATAGAAAAGCCGACTAATACGGCAATATCGGTAGTAATAGAAAAGTCTGTATTCACATTAGGCACAGCGTGTTTGAGTAAATCAACACCATAGCTAAACGGATTAACTAACACCACATAGTGCAAATAATCTGGTAATTGATTGACTGGATATAAAGCCCCACTTAAGAAAAACACGGGGAAGATAAAGAAGTTCATAATCACAGCAAAATTATCAATGCTCTTCGACCAGACAGCAATCAGCCCACCAATTGCTGCACAGCATACTGCTGTTAATAAGGCTGGTGCTAATAACATTAAAGCAATTTTAACGGAGATCAAACCCAAAATGAGTAATAACACTAACAATAATATTGCCTGAACCATGGCAGTTAATGTCGCCGCAATCAGTTTAGCTAGCACAATCCAATAATGGGCTATGGGTGCAATCATCATCATTCGCATCACGCCAAACTCTTTGTCATACACCAACGTCAACGCTGAAAGTAATGAGGCAAATAATAAAGTCATTGCTAAAATGCCTGGTACAAGAAAAGTTAAATACCCAGCTTGTTGCTCACCTTGCAACATACTGCCAACGCCTGATCCAATAACTAATAGCCAAATCATTGGCCGAACCATTGAGCTCACTAACCGTGCTCGCTGGCGAAATAATTTACTGATCTCTCTACCAACAACGGCTTTAACTGGGCGCCAACTCATTTCATGACCTCTTGATCAGGGTTACAAAAAGTCCATAAGTACACATCATTTAAGTTGGGTTTTCGCCATTGCATTGATGACACTGCATCACCTAGTGTTTGTTGTAATTGATAGAAATCAACATCATCTTGCTGAATTTTGAAACTTAAATCTTCATCTTCACGAATGGGTGTGCCAAAAAGTGGTGATAATTGAGCGGTGATACTTTCAGGGTTAGGCGTTCTAATCTCTAGAATAGATTCACCTAATTGCTGTGTTAATTCTGCTGGTGTTCCACCTTGCTGTAATATGCCTTTTTGGATGAAATCAACATGGTCGCAGGCCGCTGCTTCTTCTAAATAATGCGTCGTCAAAAAGACAGTCATGCCTTCATCACGGCGTAATTGATCCACAAACCGCCAAATAGCACGACGGTTTGGTAAGTCTAAACCAATAGTAGGTTCATCAAGAAATAACACTTTTGGTTTGTGTAATACGCCACGAGCAATGTCAACAGCACGACGTTGGCCGCCTGATAAGGCAAGTAACTTCTTTTTACGGTGTGCTTGTAAACCAAAAACAGCTAATAATTCATCGATTCGCTCATTCGCTTGCTTGGGCAATAAATTGTACATCGCCGCTGCAAACTGCAAGTTTTCATCTATCGACATAGTACGATCTAAAGCTGAATCTTGAAACACTAAGCCTACAGCACGTCGCGTTTCTACTGGTTTATCAGATACATTTAGATCATCCACCCATGCATCACCTGAAGAGGCTGATGTCATGGTAGTAAGCATATGAATAGTGGTACTTTTACCAGCGCCATTCGGGCCAAGTAAACCGTAAAACTGCCCTGCTTTGATTTCTAAGTCGAGATTATCTACTGCCGTGGTTTGATCATATTGCTTACTCAAACCACGGGTACGTATTGCGAAATTAGAGGCCACTGATAAGTTTTGAGTTTTTAGGGTTTCTAAAGACTAAAGCTTTAGCTTCAGTTTCTGTTTTTTCAGACTCTAAACGTCCAGTAGCAATTGCTTCATCAACTATATGACGGTTAGGTGACTTAGAACAAACAGGATCGGTGTTAGCAGGATCTCCTGTCAACATAAAGGCTTGGCAACGACAGCCACCAAAATCTTTCTCTTTTTCATCACATGAACGGCAAGGTTCTGTCATCCAATCAAAGCCACGAAATTTATTAAAGTCATCTGAGCCATGCCAGATTTCTTCAATGCTCATGTCTTTAACATTCGGTAACGTCATTCCGGGTAATTCACGGGCAGCATGACATGGCAAAGCCGTACCATCAGGTGTCACCGTCAAAAATACATTACCCCAACCATTCATACAGGCTTTAGGGCGTTCTTCATAATAATCAGGCACAACATAGTAAATTTTCATGTTGCCTTTTTGTTCTTCCTGATAACGATGAGCAATAGCTTCTGCTTCTACCAATTGCTCTTTTAATGGCAATAATTGATCACGGTTATGCATCGCCCAACCATAATATTGAGTCGTCGCTAGCTCTACATAATCAGCTTCCAGACTAATGGCTAAATCGAGTATTTCATCAACTTGCTCAATATTGTGTCGATGGGTTACAAAACATAACACCATTGGATAACCATTGGCTTTAACTGCTTTAGCCATTTCAATTTTGTGCTTAAATGCATCGGTGCCGGCAATCAGATCATTCAGATCTGCAGAGCTTGCTTGGAAACTAACTTGAATATGATCTAAACCCGCTTCTTTTAATTCAGAGACTTTAGATGCATCCATACCAATACCCGATGTAATCAAGTTGGTATAAAATCCCATTTTACGAGCTTCTGTCACCAATTCAACCAAGTCAGGTCGTGTTAATGGCTCGCCACCAGAAAGCCCTAATTGTGTTGCTCCCATCGCACGAGCTTGACGAAAGACATCTAACCACTCTTCCGTCGTTAATTCTTTCTTAACTTTGGCAAAGTCCATTGGGTTTGAACAATAAGGACATTGCAATGGACAAGCGTAAGTTAACTCAGCCAACAACCAGAGTGGTTGACGAATTTGATCGCGCACATGACCAATTGAACTACCGATGCTACCTTGTGCTTTATTCTGGTCTGATCCAGTCATTATTGAAAGCCTCCTCTAAAAATCGATAGACATCATCATTTAAATCAGCGCCATCAAAGGCAATTTTTAATTCAGCGATAAGTTCTGCCACTGTTTGTTTCTTTTCACTAATACGTTTTAGGATCTCACCTGCAGCACCATTTAACTTAACCATACCTTCTGGGTACAATAAGACATTGCAGTTTTGTGCTGGCTCCCACTGAAACCGATAACCGAGTGCAAGCACAGGGACGCTTTCAGCATTAAATATAGGCTCACTCATTTTTCAACCTCAAAAGTGTACGGTGGACGATCTTCAACATAAGCCATCCACATAGCGTCACACATAGTCCAAAGCACATCTAGTTTAAATTGCAAAATACTAACCGCACGTTCTTGCTCTTCGCGCGTTTTATAGTACTCCAACGTGATATCTAAACCATGCTGTACATCACGACGTGCTTCAGTCAAACGTTTGCGAAAATAGGCGTAGCCTTTTTCATCAATCCAAGGATAGTTTTTTGGCCAGTTATCTAAGCGTGACTGATGGATTTTAGGAGCAAACATTTCGGTTAATGATGAACTTGCTGCTTCTTGCCAAGGTGATTGTCGTGCAAAATTGATATAAGCATCAACTGCAAAACGAACACCTGGTAACACATGCTCTTCTGACCATAACTCTTCTCGGGTCAAACCAACAGACTCGCCTAATGCTAACCAAGCTTCTATACCACCAACATCACCTTCATAGCCATCGTGATCAAGAATGCGTTGTATCCAATGCTTACGAACGTCCCGTTCAGGACAATTTGCCATAATAGCGGCATCTTTCACAGGAATAGCCGTTTGATAATAAAAGCGATTTGCCACCCAACCTTGAATTTGTTTTTTGCTCATATCACCCGAATGCATTTTCACATGTAGGGGATGGCGAATGTGGTACAACTCTTCTTTAGCACGGAGTTGCTGTTCAAATTCTTCGCGAGTCCAAGGTGTTCTTTCTGACATGTTTCTATTCCTCTTAATTCTTTATTATTTTTACAGCTCGAATTCCATGCCATCGTATGACAATTCAATTCCAGCAACCTCTAGCGTTTTACGCTGAGGCGAATCTTCGTTCAAAATTGGGTTTGTGTTATTAATATGAATCAATAGTTTACGAGGTTTATCCATGCTCGTAAGAATATCCATAATGCCACCTTCACTAGACTGATCTAGATGCCCCATTTCTTGAGCACGTTTATCACTAATGCCTTCATGTGACATTTCATCATCCGTCCAAACGGTGCCATCAACTAAGACACAATCTGCATTACGCATATATTCAAGTACATGAGGCTCAGCTTCACCTAAACCTGGGGCATAAAATAAACTTTTACCAGAACGTGTATCTTTAATATTCATACCAATATTATCGCCCGGCACAGTATTACCTCGATGTGGTGAATACGGCGGAGCTTCACTTTTTAATGGTACTGCTGTGAACTCAAGACCTTCTGCGGTCGGGATGGTAAAAATAGATTCATCAGTCGCGACTTTATGATGATTAATACCGCGGAAATGGTCATAGATATTAAAAATAGGAAAGCCCGTCGTTAAATCACCTTTAACGGCATCAGTACAATAAACATCCCACGGTTTATTGTGCTCACGAAGTGTTAATAAGCCAGTGACATGATCAATTTGTGCATCCGTAATTACGATAGCCGTAATTGCTGTATCGCGTACTTGGCGAGCGGGTTGAATTGCAGAAAAATCATCTAATTGTTTTTTAATATCCGGTGACGCATTGAATAGAATCCAATCTGTACCATTGGCACTAATCGCAATAGATGACTGAGTACGCCTAGTTGCCTTAATTGTACCCTCACGAACACCTTTACAATTAACACAGTTACAATTCCACTGGGGAAACCCGCCTCCAGCGCCTGAACCTAAAACATGTATGTACATAATTATCTATTCCATTGTTTCTTAACTAAATCAGATAATTCTATTGCAAAAACCATGTGATTTACTTACTTGGAGATGCTCGGAGCATATGCTCCGAGCACACATCAAAAACCGATATTAACGGTTGCAGATGTACATTGTTACTTCAAAACCGAAACGCATATCTGAATATTCTGGTG
>CAJXPP010000069.1 GCA_913058195.1 uncultured Gammaproteobacteria bacterium
CAGCGTCAGATGTGTATAAGAGACAGGCAAACACTTGGTAAGTTTGTGAATCGACTTCGATAACGGGCTGATAGTCATTTAAAATCATATCGGATTTTTTAATATTTCGGCAATTTTTCACCACACCAATCATACTCTTTAAATCGAGTTTTTCGGCGATGCCATCTTCTTTTGCTGCTTGTGAAACAAAGGTCATTCTTGTTGCATGACGTGCGCCACCGAGACTCGCAAACATCATCCGATAATGAACGGGTTGTGGTGTTGGGATCGAAGCATTTGGATCGCCCATAGGTGCAGCGACAATCATACCGCCTTTAATAATTAAATTAGGCTTGGTGGCAAAAAATGCCGGTGACCACAACACTAAATCGGCTAATTTACCGACCTCAATCGAGCCTACTTCATGTGAAATACCGTGTGCGATGGCTGGGTTAATGGTGTACTTAGCGATGTAACGTTTCGCCCTAAAATTATCGGCATCGGTATTGTTATCAGTTGCTAATGGGCCGCGCTGGACTTTCATTTTATGAGCAGTTTGCCATGTTCGAATGATTACTTCGCCTACACGTCCCATGGCTTGCGAGTCAGACGCAATCATGGAGAAAGCACCTAAGTCATGTAGAATATCTTCTGCGGCAATTGTCTCGCGTCTGATCCGTGATTCGGCAAAGGCGACATCTTCAGCAATATTAGGATCGAGATGATGGCAAACCATCAACATATCTAAATGCTCATCGACGGTATTAATTGTATAAGGTCGGGTCGGATTGGTCGATGAAGGCAAAACAAATGATTCGCCACATGCTTTGATAATATCCGGTGCATGGCCACCACCGGCACCTTCAGTGTGATAGGTGTGAATTGTTCTGCCTTTCATGGCCGCTAAAGTATGCTCAACAAAACCAGACTCGTTCAGTGTGTCCGTATGAATGGCCACCTGAATATCCATTTCTTCAGCGACCGATAAGCAGTTATCAATCGACGCGGGTGTTGTTCCCCAATCTTCATGTAATTTAAGGCCTATCGCACCAGCACATACCTGTTCTTCTAAAGGTTCAGGCAAACTTGCGTTACCCTTGCCTAAAAAACCAATATTCATCGGCAACTCTTCGGCTGCTTGTAACATGCGATGCATATTCCAGATTCCGGGCGTACAGGTTGTTGCATTGGTGCCAGTCGCTGGCCCTGTTCCACCACCAATCATAGTTGTTACGCCCGACATTAACGCTTCTTCGATCTGTTGTGGGCATATGAAATGAATATGTGAGTCGATACCGCCTGCCGTTAGAATTTGACCTTCACCAGCGATTATTTCTGTGCCAGGGCCAACCACAATATCGACCCCTGGCTGCACATCAGGATTACCCGCTTTGCCAATGGCTGCGATACGACCATGTTTGATACCCACATCGGCTTTGATAATGCCCCAGTGATCCATAATTAAAGCATTGGTGATCAGGACATCGACTACTTCGGCATCACAGCGCTGGCTTTGACCCATGCCGTCACGAATGACCTTGCCGCCACCAAATTTAACTTCATCGCCATAAATAGTGCGATCGTCTTCGACTTTTATCCACAGTTCTGTATCACCTAGACGGACACGATCGCCGGTGGTCGGCCCATACATTTCCATATAAGCTTGTCTGCTAATTGTGGTCATGCTTTATTCTCCAAAACGCCCATTACTTCGGCATTAAAGCCATAAACCTTACGATCTCCCGCATAAGCAACTAACCCTATTTCACGTGTTTGTCCTGGCTCAAAACGTACTGCGGTGCCTGCTGCAATATCAAGTCTGAATCCATAGGTTTTATCGCGCTCAAATACCAAAGCAGGGTTGGTTTCAAAAAAGTGATAATGAGAACCAACTTGAATCGGCCGATCACCTTTATTGGCGACATCAATAACTACCGTGGATCGGCCTGCATTGAGTGTTATTTCACCTTCGGCAACGATTATTTCGCCTGGAATCATGATCTATTCTCCTGAAGCACGCAATTAAATGATGGGATCATGAATGGTCACCAACTTAGTACCATCGGGAAAAGTCCCTTCTACTTGTATGTCATGGATCATCTCAGCAATGCCTGTCATCACATCATCACGGGTTAATAATGTACGACCGTAGTCCATTAATTCAGCAACGCTTCGCCCATCACGAGCACCTTCTAAAATAGCAGCACTGATATAGGCTATGGCTTCAGGATGATTGAGCTTAACGCCACGTAGCTTTCGACGTTCAGCTAATAAACCAGCGGTAAATATCAATAATTTATCTTTTTCTCTTGGGGTCAAATTCATCTGTATAACCTAGTTATTTATGTGGCCCATATTCTTGGTGGACAAGCTTTACGTTCTAAGATGGCAGGTCTTAATACCATCCATATTTGTGAAAATAATTGTCTACACTTTGCCGTGGAGTTTCCTAGATAACGGACAACTACGCAGTCTTCTATCAGCGTGGCAGCAATTAAGTGCATATCCTCATTAGATAATATAGCTCTCGTCTGCTCTAGTAGCTCATTATTAGCCGGAGTTGCTACTAACATCGCCATTACGGGATGGCCGCGTAATCCTGTAGGTGAATTCAATCTATCTGCATTTACCTGCATTCGCTCCATCAATATTGGTGCACCATCTTGGTGGAGTGAAAAGTCTAAGCTTAACTGACCCGTTGTAAATGTTTCATTATTGGCAGGCAAACCCAGACAATGTGTTTCCCAACCAATAAAACGTGCTTTAGCCGCTAAATTAATATGCGTACTCATGCGGGCTTGGGCGCCAGGGAAATAGATATTTTCTTGTGGAAGCCATTCTAATGAAGCGTTGTCGGCCAGATCTAAGTTCTGCTGTTGGTGAGCGGTTTCGCCTTGGCTACGATAAAACTTGGTCGCGCCAGGAGTGGTTAATAATGCACTCCCGTTGGCATGAACGGTCGTGTTGATGGTTATGGTATCACCGCCGACAACACCGCCTGGCGGATGAAGGACATATAAATGACAGACATCTCCTTCAGGGTAGAAAGCTCTTTGAACTGTTAGTGGCCCACGTTGACTTCGATGCGACAGCACGGTTTTATCGCTGCGATAGGAAAACTCTAAATCGAGTTGTGCTTGCCAGCCTGACGGAATGGCCTCTGTCAGTCTGAATAATGAATTCATGCGAAGTAATTACTCACTAATATCTCCTGGGTTTTCAATTAAACGGATAAATACTTACTTATTTGTTCTACATCTACATCTTTTCTAAGATCTTCATGAATAAACTTACCTGAGTCAATAACAATCAAGCGATCTGCAATAGCCATTGTGAAACTCAGTACTTGCTCAGATACAATGATTGTTATATCACGCATCTGCTGTATTTCATTAAGAATTTTAGCAATATCTTTAATGATTGAAGGTTGAATACCTTCGGTTGGTTCATCAAGTAAAAGCACCTTTGGGTTAGTAACCAATGCACGAGCGATAGCCAACTGTTGCTGCTGTCCACCCGATAAATTGCCGCCTTTACGATTACGCATATCGAATAAAACTGGAAACAAAGCATAAATATCGTCGGGCACTCTTTTTAAGCCAGAGACTTGCATACCCGTTTCAATATTTTCCTGAACACTGAGCATTGGAAAAATCATTCTTCCTTGTGGTACATAAGCTATTCCACTAGCAACACGCTGATGACTTTCGCTCTTTGTCACATCTTGGCCATCTATCTTAATGCTACCTTGGCCTGCATCTAAAATACCAATTAATGATTTAAAAAGGGTGGTTTTGCCCATCCCATTCCGGCCCATAATGGCTACAGTTTCATTCTTTTTTGCTTCAAAGCTGATGCCATGGATTACTTCACTCTGGCCATAGCTTACATGTAAATCAGATACTTCAAGCATACTTAATACCTCTTAACTTAGTGACCCAGATAGACTTCAATGACATCAGGATTATTTTGGACCGTTTCCATATTACCTTCGGCAAGAATTTTTCCTTGATGAAGTACCGTTACTTTGTGTGCGATTCGAGCAACAAACTCCATATCATGTTCGATTACGAGTACTGAGCGGCCTTTACTAATACGGTTTAATAACTCCGCTGTTAGCTCACGTTCTTTTACGCTCATCCCAGCAACAGGTTCATCCAACATCAATAATTCAGGATCTTGAATCAGTAACATACCTATTTCTAGCCACTGTTTCTGTCCATGACTGAGCAAGGCTGCCTCCATCTCTAGAAAATCACCTAGAAATATATCATTAGCCACCTCATTAATGCGTGCATCAACTTCTGGTGTCCGTTTAAAGGTTAATGCCCCAAAAACATTGCGACCTTTTGGGTATGACACTTCAAGGTTGTCGTAAACAGACAGATTTTCATAGATTGATGGTGTCTGAAACTTACGGCCTACACCAGCATGAACAATTTGATGTTCTGACAGAGTTGAAAGCTCTTTGTTTTTAAATTTAATACTGCCTGATGTCGATCTTGTTTTGCCACAAATCAGGTCAAGTAATGTCGTTTTACCAGCACCATTCGGTCCAATAACGACCCTTAATTCATTCTTATCAACATAAAGGCTTAAGTTATCTACCGCCTTAAAGCCATCAAATGAAACAGTGAGGTCTTCAATAGCCAATGCGAAATCGGTATTACTACTCATATCGTATATTCCTTAGACGTGAAGTCGAGTAAGAGTGGTTCATTTGTTGTCTTCAACAGGACTAGTCTTGTTTTTACTGATCGCTGTTTTAAGTGAACTTAACAACTTAGAGTCGAGAAGACGATCAAGTTGAGGATCACCGTATTTATTCCAAACACCTGCTATGCCATTAGGAAAAAACATAACCACCGCAATGAATAAGCCACCCATTAAAAATAACCAGATTTCTGGGAATGTTTCTGAAAAAATCGTCTTTCCAAAGTTAACCGCTAAGGTTCCATAAACCACACCAATCAGCGACATACGTCCACCTACAGCAGCAAATATAACCATTTCAATTGATGGTACGATGCCGACAAATGAGGGCGACATAAAACCGACTTGCAGTGTAAACATGGCACCACCAATGGCCGCAATTACTGCTGATACACAGAAAATAAAGATCTTAAAGTTGGCAACATCATAGCCTGAGAATCGGACACGGTCTTCTTTGTCTTTCATCGCTAACAACAAGCGACCAAACTTACTGGTTAAAATGAACTTACCTATAAATAACACAGCAAACAATAAAACTGCATTGATGAAATAAAGAGTGTATTTAGCCGAATCTTCACGGATATCCCAGCCATTCAATGTTTTTAAATCGGTAATACCGTTAATGCCGCCAATGTAGCCTTGTTGACCGACAATCAATACTGTCAGGATAACTGCAATTACTTGGGTGATGATGGCAAAATATACCCCACCAACACGACGTTTGAACATCGAAAAGCCGATAATGAAAGCAAATATTGCTGGTATGGTAATAACTGCTAACACTGTAAAACCGAAACTCTCAAAGGGGATCCAAAACCAAGGTAGTTCCGTTATTTGATTCCAATCCATAAAGTCCGGAATACCGGGTGTTGATTGTATCTTAGTACTCTCAGGATCGGAGGCTTCTAGTTTAAGGAACATGGCCATGCAATAACCGCCAATGCCAAAGAAAATCCCTTGGCCTAAACTCAAAATACCGCCATAACCCCACAATAAAACTAGACTAACTGCTGCAAAGGCATAGGTTAGATATTTACCGACCATGCTAAGTCTAAACATATCTAAAGTTAGCGGCAAAATGATAAAAATCAATACCGCTAAAATAATAAGCCCTAGCATGCCCTTTTTACCACCGAGCAACCGCTCATAAACAAAATTCATTTTTTTCTCCTAGGTCGCTTATCTATTTACGGACTTTGATTGAAAACAAGCCTTCTGGACGAAACATCAATATAATTACAAGCGTCAACAGCGTATATACTTTGGCCATTGACCCACTGATGAAGAATTCTAGAATCGATTGTGCTTGTGCAATGGTGAAAGCGGAGGCGATGGTGCCAAATAAACTGGCTGCTCCACCAAAAACCACCACCATGAAGGTATCAACAATATATAAGGTGCCTAATGTGGGTCCTGTTGATGCAATGGTTGTGAAAGCCGCGCCTGCAATACCTGCAATACCACAACCTAAAGCAAAGGTTAAACGATCTGTTTTTTTTGTGTTAATGCCTACCGCGCCACTCATCACTCTATTTTGGGTTGTTGCCCGAACCGCTAACCCCCAGTTCGACCGATACATTAGAATATAAACACCGATGGTGACTAATGCAGTCAAGCCCAATACAAACATACCGTTAATTGGGATATAGATTTCTTCTGTTGGTTGATAAGACCCCATTAACCAATCTGGTAAGGTCGGGCTGACTTCACGGGCACCAAAGATTGAACGGAAAGTTTGCTGCATAATTAAACTTAAACCCCATGTCGCTAACAGCGTATCAAGTGGTCTTTTATATAAGTGCCGTATCAGGATAAACTCTGTCAGATACCCGAGTATGCCTGCAATGACAAAGGAAGCAATGATTGCAAACAGGAAGTAGTACTGAAGAAAACCTGGGAAATACGTTTCACTTATAACCGACAATAGGTACGTTGTATAAGCACCCACAGCCATAAATTCGCCATGGGCCATATTGATGACGCCCATTTGTCCAAATATAATCGCCAGACCGAGTGCCATAAGTAAAAGTACACTAAACAAACTGATGCCTGCAAAACCTTGCATGGCAAAAATTGATGTTAACTCTTGGACTGTATACTCACCCATAACACATACCCCGTAATAAAGTTTCTAACAAAAACATTAAATTGTTACTCACTACCTTGAACTTAAATGACAGGTTGGCCATAACGACCAACCTGTCTTAACATTTAAACTAACTAGCTAACAGCTGGGTCTATTGGTAACCAGCTGGGAATGGATTTGGTTCAATTAACTCTGACTCAAATACCACGGTTGCTTGACCATCTTTGTTCCATTGACCAACACGAGCTTTACTCCACAAGTGATGGTTAGGATGAAGCTTCACGTAACCTTCAGGTGCTTTTGCAGTTAACTCAATGTCACCTTTTTCAGATTCAGCAACGACTTTATCAACATCAAAAGAACCTGCTCTTTCAACAGCTGCTTTCCATAACCAAGGACCTAAATAAGCGGCTTGAGTTACATCACCCATTACGCTGTCTTCACCCCACATAGCTTTGAATTCTTTAACAAATTCAAGGTTGCTAGGATTGTTTTGGCTTTGGAAATATTTCATGATTGAGTAAAAACCTTCTAAGTTTTCACCGCCTATGCCCAAAACCTCATCTTCTGTTACTGAGATTGTTAACAAAGTTTGTTTATCAGATGTAATACCTGCTGCTTTCAATTGTTTGAACCATGCAACGTTACTACCACCCACTACTGCGGCGTAAATTACATCAGGTTTTTTCAAACGAATCTTATTGATGGTTGAACCAAATTGTGTGTTACCTAATGGTTTGTAATCTTCACCAACAACTTTTCCGCCTAATACATTTTCAATGTGTTTACGGGCAATTTTCATTGATGTACGTGGCCAGATGTAATCAGAGCCAATTAGATAAAACGTTTTTGCTTCTTTTTCTTTAGCTACCCAATCCAAACCAGCAAGAATTTGTTGTGTTGCTTCTTGACCGGTGTAGATAACATTATGTGATTGTTCAAGACCTTCATAGAATGTCGGGTAATAAAGCAAACCATTTTCTTGTTCAAAAACAGGTAATGCCGCTTTACGTGATGCAGAAGTCCAACAGCCAAACACGGCTGCTACTTTATCTTTAGCTAAAAGCTTACGTGATTTTTCAGCAAAAGTTGGCCAATCACTTGCGCCATCTTCCTGGATAATTTCAATTTGACGACCTAAAATACCGCCAGACTCATTGATTTGTTTGATCGCTAACTTTTCTGCTTGTTGCGCACCGGTTTCACTGATCGCCATGGTGCCGGTCAGTGAATGCAAAATACCTACTGTTACCGTGGTATCGGTTACAGCCTGACCTGTTGTTGTTGCATCCATCGCCATTGCGCTGGTTGAAATAAATCCTGCAGCAACCATTGCACTTAGCAATGCCGCCGTTTTACCTAAGAATTTTCTTCGTTTAAATTTACTCATAATATATCTCCTGTTGATATAATTTTTAGTACATTTTTTTATAAAGTGGTGACGCTCAATGTCCTAGCATCCAAGGTCTTGCGGTTTTCTTCGTTTGCATCGATAGGCCGTGTCCTGTAGTTGTTGAGTTAGATTTTTCTTTAGATGCCGGTTTGCAACTATGTGAACCTGTGCAGCCACAACTAGACCGTCGAGCTTGTCTAGGTTCATGAGCTGCTTTTTCATTTCGCTCATGTGCTACTCGCGTCGACGAACTCACTAGGGCTAAATGAGGTGCAGAAATAATTCTGGGCGCCATTTCTCCACATGATTCACACAACGACGGATTAGCATATTCACTCATCTTACGAAGCGCGGTAAACGTTCCGCATGATTCACATTGATAGTCATATAAGGGCATCTAATTTCTCCGGTTACGATGTAGAGCTTAAATCTGAACCTGGCATAACCAGTTTCAATGGCCCGTCAGCATTTGGTCGTATATCAAAATCAAATATTCCGGTGGGGATCCATAAGGTTGCACAAGCATTAGGAATATCAACAATACCGCTGATATGACCTTCTACCGGTGCCGTACCAAGAATTGAAACTGCCTGCTCACCGGTGTAACCAAATTTTTTCAGATATTCAATCGCATTTAGACAAGCTTGTTTGTAGGCCATATTTACATCTAAATAACCTTGTTTCCCTTGCTCATCAACCGAAATACCTTCGAAAATCATGTAGTCACTGTAATTTGGACTCACTGGGCTAGGTTGGAATATAGGATTTTTAACACCATATTTTTTAACGCCATCTTTAATCAGCGTCACCTTTATATCTAAGTACCCAGCCATTTCAATGGCGCCACAGAATGTAATCTCGCCATCGCCTTGAGAGAAATGGAGATCACCCATCGATAGGCCGCCATCTTTGACATAGACAGGGAAAAAGACCTTTGAACCTTTGGTCAGATTTTTAATGTCGCAGTTACCACCATGTTCACGAGGTGGAACTGTTCTAGCACCTTCTTTAGCTGCTGCGGCTGAGGCATCACCTTTCATTCGGCCCATTACAGCGGCTGTTTCGTTTGGGG
>CAJXPP010000070.1 GCA_913058195.1 uncultured Gammaproteobacteria bacterium
GGGACCAGAGGGTCGGGAGTTCGAATCTCTCTACCCCGACCACTTCTTTCAAGCATCTACCTATACTCCTCGACAAAATAAAATGCGCCCGTAGCTCATCTGGATAGAGCATCGGCCTTCTAAGCCGAGGGTAACAGGTTCGAGTCCTGTCGGGCGCACCATTTATATCATAAAAAACACTTCACTTAATATATCTGTATTGACCGAATAGTTTATCCTTTTATGAATTTTCCTAAACTTGAATTCAGTCTAAGCATTAATGTATTAGGCTAACTCCATTAATAATCACAAGCGCTGTAATCTTTATTTTCCTTCCAAGCAGCTTAATCGTAAATACCTGATTGGGATGAAGATAGAATATGATAAAGTTGTCAATCATAAATCATGACTGAAATGGCCTGTTTCAGATACGATAGAATGGATTTTAGATATAAGGAAATCTTCGAGATATATGTTTCAAAATAAAATAACAGTGCTATCAAACTGGTTTCTATCAAGACCAAGAAGTCTAAAGCGTCTTATTACATTAGCCGTTGATTTTTTTGCGATCATATTTGCACTGTGGCTGGCATTTTCATTGCGCTACAGTGAGATGTACATACCTACTCAAGATCAATTGTGGATCTTTCTATTAGCGCCAGCTATTGCTATTCCTATTTTTATACAAGCGGGTCTTTATCGAGCTATCGTACGTTATCTTGGCATGCAGGCATTATGGACTGTTGTTAAGACGAGTTCTTTTTACGCTATAACACTTGCTGTTATCGTTTTGTTGGCAGGTGTCGAGCAGGTGCCTCGAACAGTATATGGTATTAATGCCATAATTTTGATGTTGTTTGTTGGTGGAAGCCGTTTTGTAGCAAGGTGGTGGTTTGCTAATAGCCTTGATAGTGGTGGCGTGCATCAATCAATACAACGCTACATCCCGCCAGTTATTATTTATGGGGCGGGGGCCTCAGGTGCACAAATAGTTGCGGCACTCAAAATGTCTCGTCAATTAAAACCTGTCGCCTTTATTGATGATGAACCTAGTTTACATCGCCAACAAATCAACGGACTCAACGTTTATTCTTTTATTGACTTAGCTCATGTAATTGAAAAGTTCTCTGCGAGAGAGATTCTTTTAGCGATGCCCTCTATTTCAAGGGCTCAACGCCATACAATTCTTCGTCTTTTAGAGCCTTACCCTGTCCATGTTCGAATGTTGCCAAGTTTGATGGATCTTGCAGAAGGTAAAGTGACGCTTGCTGATATACAGGAAGTTGATATTGCTGATTTACTTGGGCGAGAACAGGTTGAGCCTATTGAAGAATTGCTCTGTGCAAATATTACTGGAAAAGCAGTAATGGTGACGGGAGCTGGAGGTTCGATTGGTAGTGAATTATGCCGTCAAATTATTAAACTTCGACCGACCACTATAGTTTTGTATGAGCTTAATGAGTATGGGCTTTATGCTATTGAAAAAGAATTACAGACCCTAAATATAGATATACCTATTATTCCAATACTAGGTACCGTATTAAATCAATCACGGATTGAAGCGGTATGTAATCGTTTTTGCATTAATACTATCTATCATGCTGCTGCGTATAAACATGTTCCAATGGTAGAAAAAAATACAACTGAAGGTGTTCGGAATAATGTATTTGGTACCTTAAATTGTGCTAAAGCTGCCGTTGCCTGCAATGTCGAGACTTTTGTTTTAATTTCGACAGATAAAGCCGTAAGGCCTACGAATACAATGGGAGCAACGAAACGTTTCGCCGAGCTTGTATTGCAAGGCATAGCTGAAGAACAAACAAGTACACGATTCACGATGGTACGATTTGGTAATGTATTGGGTTCATCGGGCTCCGTTGTGCCTTTATTTCGAGAGCAAATTGCTAATGGAGGCCCGGTTACAGTTACGGACGCTAGAATTATCCGTTATTTTATGACTATTCCAGAAGCTGCCGAACTCGTTATTCAAGCAGGAGCCATGGGAGAAGGTGGCGATGTATTTGTGCTTGATATGGGAGAACCAATCCGTATTGTTGACTTAGCTAAACGTATGATACATCTGAGTGGCTTTATTGAAAAAGATGATGAGCATACTGATGGCGATATTGAAATCGTATACACGGGCTTGCGTCCAGGTGAAAAATTATATGAAGAATTACTTATTGGCGATAATGTATCTGATACGCAACATCAAAAAATTATGCGGGCACAAGAAAAGGTTATACCTTGGTCGCAATTAAATCTTATTTTGGAGCAGTTAGAACAAAGTAATGAGGATGATGAATGCCAACAAATAAGAAATATTTTAATGTCATATGTGGATGGTTTTAAGCCTCAATGTGAGCTAGAAGACTGGTTGTCTTAATCTCTCATAAAAGTACCTGATGGAGATGTAAAAGGCGTTTAAATATTCGAAAGCTGTATTTTATTAGATACTTTATCAGGTTAGAACCACGGTATTTAAAATGACCTAGTAAGGAATTTCTCAGCGTTAAAAAAGCTAGTGTATAATTCCACCTTTAAGTTTATGGATTAGCTGAATTATGTGCGGAATTGTAGGTGGAATAGCAGAAAGAAGTGTAACACCTATCTTATTAGAAGGGCTTAGACGGTTAGAATATCGAGGTTATGATTCTTCTGGTATTGCACTCTTAGATATTGATAATGTGATGCAACGAGTGCGAGCTATAGGAAAAATAAAGCAACTCGAAAATAAAATAGAACAAGAAACAACTTCTTTTTCAGGCAACATTGGTATCGCTCATACTCGTTGGGCTACTCACGGTATTCCTTCTGAAAACAATGCTCATCCGCATATTTGTAATAATAAGGTTGCCGTAGTTCACAATGGTATTATTGAGAATTATCAAACTTTAAAGCAAGCTCAGATTACTGCAGGCTATCGTTTTACATCGGAAACAGACACGGAAGTTGTTGCTCATGCTATTCATCAGCAGCTAGAAACTACAGATGATTTGTTGCAGGCAGTTACCACAGCATTAACTGAATTTGAAGGCGCTTATGCACTGGGTGTCATAGCTATCAATGATCCTGACACGCTAATAGCTGCAAGAAAAGGCAGTCCATTAGTTATTGGTATTGGTATTGGCGAACATTTTATTGCTTCTGATGTGTCAGCATTGTTACCCGTCACCCAAAACTTTATCTTTCTTGAGGAAGGTGACGTTGCAAAACTGACTCGTCAATCAGTCGAAATCTATGACGTAAGTGGTAAACGAGTAGAACGCCCTGTTAAACAATCAAGCCTGAGTGTTACTGCTGTAGAATTAGGTGAGCACCGCCACTACATGCATAAAGAAATCTTTGAGCAACCAAAAGCAGTAAGTGACACACTAGAAGGACGTATTACTCAAGATAAAGTACTTGTCTCTAGCTTTGGCTCACAAGCTGAAGTCATTTTTGACAGTATAGAGCAGCTTCATATTATCGCCTGTGGGACGAGTTATCATGCCGGTCTAGTCGCCAAATATTGGGCAGAAGACATTATTGGTTTGCCTTGCCAGGTAGAAGTCGCCAGTGAGTTTAGATATCGCAATCCCGTTATTCAAAACAATACCCTATTTGTTACTATTAGCCAGTCTGGTGAAACGGCAGATACCTTAGCGGCATTGCAGCAAATCAATACAAAGCGCGAAGGGAAAAATATTTCCACATTAACGATCTGTAATGTGGCTGAAAGCAGTCTGACACGCGAGTCGGAACTTAGTTATTTGACTCATGCTGGCCCTGAGATTGGCGTGGCTTCGACTAAAGCATTCACTACTCAGCTAGTTGCTTTAGCCTTGCTTGTCACTAGTATAGGTAAAGTGAAATCCACACTTGATGAGAAACGTGAAAAGCATATTGTTAATGGTTTGCAGAAATTACCTAACCTGATTACTAACGCACTTACCCATGAAAAAGAAATTGAAACTGTTGCTCAATTGTTTGCTGATAAAGAGCATGCGCTTTTCCTAGGTAGAGGCACTATGTATCCAATTGCAATGGAAGGGGCACTGAAGTTAAAAGAAATTAGTTATATTCATGCTGAAGCTTATCCTGCAGGTGAGTTAAAACATGGTCCACTGGCATTGATTGATGAAAATATGCCTGTCGTTGCTATTGCCCCTCTTGATGATTTGTTAGAAAAATTAAAGTCAAATCTACAAGAAGTTAAAGCTCGTGGTGGCCAGATGATCGTGTTTGAAGATGAGCAGTCTGATATTAGTTCAGAAGTTGGTTTTAAGGTTGTTAAATCAACTACAAATGTAGGTCGTATTACTGCACCGATAACCTATAACATTCTGTTGCAGTTGCTTAGCTATCATGTCGCCTTGATTAAAGGTACCGATGTTGACCAGCCGAGAAATTTAGCTAAATCAGTGACTGTAGAATAACGAATGAAAGAAATAATCCTCGCTTGTAAGGTCATAATCTTATGAAGATGATTACAAAACTATGGCAGTTGATTGCTATAGAGCAGCGTAAAACACTATTTGTAGTCATGGTTCTGATGTTAATAGGAATGCTATTAGAAACCTTAAGTGTTGGTTTAGTAATACCTGCAATAGCTATAATGACACAGCCAGATTTTATTTCTCAATATCCGTCACTAGCTCCGGTATTAAGTTATTTGGGCAGTCCCTCTATGGAAGGTATTGTAATCATTGGAATGTTTGCATTGATAGTTATATATGCTATTAAATCTTTATTTTTAGGGTTTCTAGCATGGAGACAAATGGGGTTTGTCTATAATGTTCAAGCTGGATTGTCCTATGAATTATTTTCTGGCTATCTAAGCCTGCCTTACCTCTTTCATTTGCAAAGAAACTCTGCTCAGTTAATCAATAATGTGATTAATGAAACTAATTTATTCACTCATTCTGTCCTTATAGCTGGGATGACAATATTAACAGAATCTTTAGTAATGATAGGGATATTAACCCTATTAATTATTGTTGAGCCAATAGGGGCGATTACTGTGGCTCTTATCTTGGGGGTTGCAGGTTTCACATTTAATAGAATGACGAAGGGTGCATTGTTAAAATGGGGAGAGGCTCGCCAGAAACATGAAGGATTTCGAATACAACATTTGCAACAAGGGTTAGGTGGAGCTAAAGATGTAAAGTTATTAGGTAGAGAAAATTCCTTTTTGATGGAGTATAAAATTCACAATGATGGAAGTGCCAGAATAGGTTGGAAATCCAAAACACTTAGCCAGTTACCTAGGCTATGGTTAGAATTATTAGCCGTGACAGGGATTGCTATTCTTGTTTTGATAATGATAAAACAAGGTCGGGAATTAGAGACTATTCTGCCTACTATGGGATTATTTGCAGCCGCAGCATTTAGAATTATGCCATCGGTAAATCGTATTCTGATTGCTATACAAAGCCTACGTTTTTCTATGCCGGTGATAGAAAGACTTTACGATGAAACTAGATTGATAAAGGATACTGCTGCTTCTATTGTTAGTGATGAAATAGTGTCGTTCAATGGTTCCTTAGAGCTTGAAAATATTAGTTTTCAATATCCAGGTAGCGATAAGCAGATAATTGATAATATAAGTTTAACAATTCCTTGTGGAGCATCGGTTGGGTTTATTGGTGGAAGTGGTGCAGGAAAGAGTACTTTGGTGGACATACTTTTGGGCTTATTGACTCCATCAGAAGGTATGGTAAAAATTGACAGTAAAGATATTCAAAAGAATTTACGGAACTGGCAGGATCATATTGGATATGTACCGCAAACTATATTTCTTACAGATGACTCATTACGGCGAAATATTGCCTTTGGTCTAAATAATGATCAGATAGATGAACACGCCGTCATACATGCAGTAAAAGCATCACAGCTAGAGCAATTTGTTAAAGATCTTCCCCAAGGGTTAGATACAATTGTAGGTGAACGAGGGGTTAGACTTTCGGGAGGGCAAAGGCAGCGAATAGGAATTGCAAGGGCGTTGTATCATGATCCACAAGTTTTAGTTTTAGATGAAGCAACAAGTTCTCTAGACATAGAAACCGAACAGGGAGTAATGGATTCAGTGCGTGCACTACAAGGAGATAAAACTATAGTTATTGTGGCTCATAGACTAAGTACGGTTGAACATTGTGATATTTTGTTTCGCTTTGAAAATGGTGCTTTGGTAGAGCAGGGCAATAGTTTTGATATATTAGAAAGCTTATAAAATGAGTATAAAGACTTGTCCTCTGACCGGACAAGATATAATTATAAAAATGATTTATTCATTTTATAAATCTGATAGTGCTCAGTTATTTAGTTTTTCTTCTGGACATTTAGGTGCGTTGCCATTCAGTGATAGACAACTTCTATCACTGTTTGAAATAAATGGTTTTTCTCAAGTACTCCAGTTAAGCAGGTTGATAATAATTGAATTAGTTAAGTTCTTAATCCTGACGATATTTCCCTTTAAAAATTTACTACTAATACTTAGGACTACACTTAGAAAGACCTTAGGAAAAAGGCCTGATACTATTTATAAACTATCAGTGATGTCATTGGGGAACCATATATTTGAGAAAGACCCATATTTTGGGGTACTACTTAGGAGCTTAGATGAGAAATTCAACTATCTAAAAATTGTGGGTGGTTTTAATTTTAAGAGTAGTGGCTATATATTTGTTGAGTCAGGCCTGAGCTACTTAAGCTTAGGTAAAGTAATATTCAGCATTTTATTATCACCTTTTTTTTCAATTATTTACCTCATAGGCTGCGCACGAAAATTAGACCGTCTTTTGGATAGAGCTATTTTCATTATATTAAGTTTGAAAGAAATTAATTCAGGGAGTTTTAATGGAAATAAGGTTATAACTAAATCAATAGAGGCATGGCTAGAAGATACTAAAATTAATAAATTTCTTTATCCTATGGAAGGAAGAAACTGGGAAAAGAACATTGTTAAAGGAATGAGTAAAAGTAAAGTTAAATCAATTGGTTACCTTCATTGCGCGTTAACGCCAAGACATTTCAGTCTCAACCAGACTGGCTTTTACCAGGAAGAAAGTATTCCAGATATTATAATAGCTCCTAGTGAAATGTGTGCAAAGATACTTAATAGTACTTTTCCAAAAGTGACAGTTCGAAATGGGTTTTTTTTAAGAGGTAGCAGAGGAAGTGGGGGTAATGAAGGTATTAAGCATGGTACTGATACACTACTATTTGCATTAACAGGCAATATTGAAGAGTCTGGGCAGATACTAAGCCACTTATTTGAGTCTAAAGTGCAGGAGTGTTACAAAATTGTTATTAGGTTAAATCCTAATACCTCATCGTATATGTATTTACAAGAACTTGTAGAAAGATATAAATTTATTCTATACAGAGAGCAGAAGGATTATTTACCTAGCGTATGCTTTTTTAGATCATCTTCTGTAGCTTTAGATTACTTGAGGTTAGGTGTGCTACCTGTATACATAAATTTAGGTGAGATTGTGAGCAATAATGTTTTTGAATTGGACAATAAATATCAATTTGAAAGTGTAGATTTTTCAAAAGATAAAGAAATGAGTATAGACTTATCCCAAAACATTAAAAAAATTGTGGATATTAAGTCAAAAAGTGTGTTGAATGGTGCTGAAATGTCTGATTATTATCTGAACCAATCTTATAATTCAAGAATGTTAGTACAATTGTTAAACTAAATTTAGAGGCTTTATTTACGATGGACTTATATTTTTTTTTAGATAGCCATGAATTTGAACCAGCCATAACAGTGAGTAGTTTTTCTCCTTCTGGATTGTTGCCTGATAGTTTAGAAAGTGATGTATTTATATCTATTGCATATCCAAATGATGGGGTTTGGATTATAAAAACACATACTCAAGTAGCGGATTACTCTAGCGTGTCTATACTAGCCTCTGATTTAGAGATACCAAGAGAGAAGGTTTCCAGCGCGTTAGTTTTTTTATCTTCTGAGAAGATGGACGGTGAATATAGTGAGCTGCCTGAAGTCATAGGTTTTAATAGTCGACCCTCGTGGAGAGGGAACCTTAGAATTATTGGCAAGGGAACAAGTGTTAGTTATCAGGGAGAAATGCCTTATGGGATGACTAAAATTAAAGGAGGAAGTATCGTGAGTTTGATACCTTTTTTTCAAGAAGGGGCGAGTATAAAAAATTACTTATTTTTTGCTTCTTTTAACAGTAATCCTACGGAAAAAAAAGGGACGTTAGAGTTGAGGGATATCCAATCTAAGCAAATATTGGCAACATTCAGCCTCGATTCCAATAAAGTGAATTTTTTAGATCTTTCAGATATAAACTTTGATAGTGGGCAACTACTTCTTGTTACTAAGGGTATTATGGGGATTCCTATATTCTTTTCAGTAGATGAACAAGGAAAAAAAATGTCATTAGAACATACAATGACACCTTCAGAATATTCTATAAATGGTGAACAAAGTGTGCGAAGGTCTATCATGCAAAGAATGAAATCTTACTGGAGTTAAAATTGTTAGATAACGTAAATTTAAATAATATGAAACGACGAATCCGAGAGTTTTCAAGAGGACCGTTGGGACTCTTTTTAAGAGAAACATTCAATATATACCAACCTGCAATTAACCTTAGGTACTCTGAAGTTAGTAGTGATCTATTTATATGGCGAGATCCAAGTATTTGGGAAAATTATTTTAATATAGCCCATTTGGGACCAATACTAAATCCTTACTATCAAGACAGTTATGAAGTACTTGTTGAGTTTTATGATTCAGATGGAGAATTGTTAGGTGGCAAGAAAGTAATAGTGAACTATGGTGAAAATATATTATTTAATTTAAATGAATTGTCAGATGGCCTATGTAAGCACGGAGTAAATGGTACTTTTGCAATTTTTCATTTGATCGACATAAAAGCTATGTTCAAGGGTGAAAAAATTTGTGTCAGTGAACGGGGGTTTGTGTCATATAAAAGGAAATCAGATGCATCATCACTTCGTTCTTATGCTCATGGTAATGCAAATTCTGTTGCATATTCTATGAAAACACACACTAGTAGACGTATTGGTGTAAAGCAGAAAAAGAGTTTATATTTTAGAACTCAATTACGACTAGATGATGCTGTTTTTAGTGAGGTTTCATTAGTCAACTTTCTGGAAACGGATGCTGAAATTACTATATATCCTGTCTCTTATACACATCTCCGAG